>CAYXHU010000009.1:1053-12992 GCA_964464675.1 uncultured Acidimicrobiia bacterium | reverse complement strand
CCCGGTGAACGGCAGTCGAGGCGTGGCCGCTGCGTTCCTCGGCGTGCTCCTCGCGGGAGGGTGCGGAACCGGTTCCGAATCCGTCACCGTCTTCGCCGCTGCTTCGTTGACCGAGTCGTTCGAGGAGATCGCCCTGGCCTACGAGGAGCGGCATCCCGGCACCCGCGTCGAACTGAACTTCGCCGCCAGCAGCCGCCTCGCCGGCCAGATCACCTCGGGTGCGCCGGCCGACGTGTTCGCCTCGGCCAACCTCGCCCAGATGGACCTCGTCGTGGGCGCCGGCCTGGCGGCGGGCCCTCCCCGCACCTTCGCCACCAACATCCTGGCGATCGCCGTCGAGCCCGGGAACCCGCTGAACATCCGCGGCCTGGCCGACCTGGCCCGTCCCGAACTTCTGGTCGTGCTCGCCGCTCCCGAGGTTCCCGTCGGCAGATACGCCGGCGAAGCCCTCGAAGCCGCCGCCGTGGAGGTCCGGCCGGTCTCGCTCGAGGCGACCGTCAAAGCCGTCGTGACCAAGGTGGCTCTCGGAGAGGCAGATGCGGGGATCGTCTACCGCACCGACGTGCTCGCCGCGGACGGCGCCGTCGAAGGGGTCGAGATCCCCGATGAGGACAACGTCGCCGCGATGTACCCGATCGTGGCCCTCGCCGGGGCCGCCGATCCGGATTCGGCCGAGGCGTTCGTGGAGTTCGTCGTGTCGCCGGCCGGGCAGGCCATCCTTGCCCGTCACGGGTTCACCGCCCCGTGAGTGAGCCGGGCCCGCCGCGCACCCTCCGGCCTCCGGTGCCGGTCGCGGTGATGGCCGCCGTGGCGGCCCTGTTCCTCCTCCTCCCGCTGCTCGCCCTGGCCGTTCGCACCCCTTGGACCGACATCGGCTCCCTCCTCGGCGGTGAGCGTGTCCGGCAGGCGCTGCGCGTCTCGGTGATCGCCTCGACGGCCTCGCTCGGGCTCGCCACCCTGCTCGGGGTGCCGCTGGCATGGGTGCTGGCCCGCGGGGACTTCCCCGGCAAGCGCTGGCTGCGTGCGTTCGCCACGCTGCCGATGGTCCTTCCCCCCGTCGTGGGTGGCGTGGCCCTGCTGCTCGCCTATGGGCGCCGCGGCCTCGTCGGCGAGTCTCTCGCGGACCTCACCGGAGTGACCATCCCGTTCAGCATGGGGGCCGTCGTCCTCGCCGGAGCGTTCGTGTCGATGCCGTTCCTCGTCGTCACCGTGGAGGCGGCCCTCCGGTCGGCGGACACACGCTACGAGGAGGCCGCCGCGTCGCTCGGGGCTCGCCGCTGGTACGTGTTTCGCAGAGTCACGCTGCCCATGAGCGCCCCGGCGCTCGCCGCGGGCATGGCACTCGCCTGGGCCCGGGCGCTCGGCGAATTCGGAGCCACGATCACGTTCGCCGGGAACCTTCCCGGGCGAACCCAGACGATGCCTCTCGCGGTGTTCCTGGAACTGGAGACGGACCCCGAGGCGGCCTACTTGCTGTCGTTCCTGCTGCTCGCGGTGTCCGTCGTGGTGCTCGTGGCCATGCGCGGCCGAGCCTTCGGGGGTCGATGATGCTCGAAGCCGACGTCGTGGTACGCCGCGGGGAGTTCGTGGTGAGTGCGGCAGTCACCGCTGCACCGGGCGAGGTGGTCGCGGTCGTCGGGCCCAACGGCGCCGGCAAGACCACCCTGCTGCGAGCCGTGGCCGGGCTCTCCCCCATCGAACAGGGAACCGTGCGGTCTGCCGGGCGACTCCTCGACGACGCTGCATCGGGACTCCACGTCCCGCCCGACGCTCGTCGCATCGGCATGGTGTTCCAGGACTACGCCCTCTTCCCGCACCTCAGCGCCCTCGAGAACGTGGCCTTTCCCCTCCGCGCCTCCGGCACCTCGGCCGCATCGGCTCGCCGGCGGGCCCTCGCCTGGCTGGACCGGACCGGTGTGGCCCACCGCAGCGGCTCCAGGCCCCGGGATCTGTCCGGAGGGGAGGCGCAACGTGTCGCCCTGGCGCGGGCGCTGGTACACGAGCCCGACCTGCTCCTCCTCGACGAGCCGCTCGCCGCGCTCGACGTCGAGTCCAGGCACCGGGTTCGCCACGATCTCGCCGCTCACCTGGCCACACTCCGCGTCCCGTGCCTCCTCGTGACTCACGATCCGCTCGAGGCCGCCCTGCTCGCCGATCGGCTCGTGGTGCTCGAGCACGGCGCGGTCGTCCAGGCCGGCTCGCTGGCCGAACTCACGCGGCGCCCGCGATCGGTGTGGGCGGCGCGTCTCGTGGGCACCAACCTCTACAGAGGCACCGCCGGCCCCGGGGGGATCACCGTCGGAGCCGCCACCCTGGCGGCCATCGACCCGCCGCAGGGGCCTGTGTTCGCAACGGTCCCCCCGCACGCGGTCACGATCCACGCGACCCGCCCGGAAGGGTCCGCGAGGAACGTGTGGCCGGGAGAGGTCGCCGCCGTCGAGCCGCTGGGCAGCCGCGTCAGGGTGTCGGTCGACGGCCTCCTCCCGATCGTGGCCGAGATCACCTCCGACTCCCTGGAACGCCTCGATCTCCTCGTTCGGCCCCGCGTCTGGGTATCGGTGAAGGCCACCGAGGTGGAGGTCTACCCGGCGTAGCGGTTCACTTGCGAACCGCGGACGCCGCTCGGAGCGGAGTGGCTCGCACGTCTTCGATGGTCACGAACGCCGATGGGTCCACCCGGTGCACGATGCTGAGCACTTCGCGCGACCGGCGCCTGGGGACCACGGTGAACGCCATGCGAACCTCGCCGTCCCGTCCTTCGCCGCCGAGCACGGTGACCCGGTAGCCGGCGGCCCGCAACGCGTCCGCAGTAGCCGCGTCGTTGCCCGGGGACACCGCGTGGACGATCGTCGTGCCGATGGCCAGCAGTCGCTCCAGCGACGCACCCAGCACGGTCCCCGCCGCGAACCCGGTCGCGAACGCGACCATTCGCACCGGATCGTCGAGGTCCCGCAGCACGATGCTCGCCGCGGTCACCCACGTCAGGGACTCGAAGAAGCCGATGAGCCCGGATCGCCACCGCGATCCCCGAGTCAGCAGCATGATCCGCAGCGTGCCGAGGGACACGTCGACGAGCCGCAGCCCGACGATGGCCATGAAGCTGAGCACGACGTCCATGAAGCGGAGGATACGGCCGCGCCGCCACCGTTCCGACCGCCTCCTGTGAACGCCTCAGCGACCCGGCGCTCTCCCGATGCGGCGCGCCACGGCCGCCCAGAGGTCGCGCCGGGTGCTCGGCCCGTGTGGTCGCGGCCCGCCGGCTCCGGCGGCCACCACCCCCGCCACGGCCAACGCTGCCGCAGGGACCAGCAGGTAGACGCGCCCTACCTGGCCCAGCACCGCACGCTCCAGGCTCTCGGAGCCCGGCCCGACAACCCCCATGCCGATCAGCATCGACGTGGTCGCCAGCAGCGCAGCGGCGAATGCCGTCTCTCGCACCACCCTCTCCGGATGACCCCGTGCCGCCGAGTCGTTCAGGGAACCGGCGTCGAACAAGAACCGGTACACCGGCGGGTAGACGATCAGGAGGTAGAAGAGCCCTCCGGTGCGCCAGCCCGCGGGCAGGAGGCGGAACGGGTGCGCCGCCAGGGTCGACACGACGAGCACGAGCAGCAGCACCTCCTGGCTCGGGCCGTCGCGCCGGCCCACCCACCAGCGCGCCGCGAACCAGACCAGCACCACGGTGATCGCGGTGTCCAGCGAGGCCAGCCGCGGGGCCACCAACGGCGGGTCGAGCTCGAGGATCCGCCCGGCCAGCTCGGCCGCCCGCGGAGCCGCCCACGCCACCGTCAGCGCTGCAACCGTCCACGCCGACGTCTTCCCCCGCCGCCGGAGCGTCGGCATCACAACCGGCCCGGCCGCAACGGTCGCCACGATGCCCCAGTAGGCAACCGGAGGGTCGGAGCCGAGCAGCCAGTCGATGGCGGAGTTGAGCCGCTCGACCGCCCTCGTGCCCTCGCCGGAGAAGTATTTCAGGCCATACGTGTCCTCGACGACGCTGCACACCGCCGCCGTGAGGCCGAGCACGACGACGAGGACGAAGACGGCAGCGAACCCGATGCCGAACCACCGCATCACCCGATCGACGGCGGCATCTCCCGGCACCGCCGAGTCCCGCTTCCACAGCCATGCCCCGCACCACAGGGCGGCCAGCGACGCGAGCAGCCATCCGGCGGGCCCCTCGGGGCCGAACGCGCCGGGATCCCAGCCCCCGACGCCGAGGTAGGCAGCCAGCAGCCAGACCACCTTGGCGCCGAGGAGGAACCCGAACAGCCATGGGATGTGGCGGGCGATCGCCGCAATCCCCTCCCCCATGTCGCGCGCCTGGCGTGCCGACGACACCAGCGCCCACAGCACCAGGATCCCCACAGCCCCGGCGGTGGCACCGATCACCAGGATCACCCCCTGGGCGAAGACGTCCTGTTGTGAGAGGACCAGGCCGTGCGGCAGGGCCACCACCGGAGCCCGCGATGCAGTCGCCCACACCCCCAGGGCAACGGCGAACGGAGCGGCCGCCGGCCACGCGGCGTGCAGCGGATGGCGCGCTGCGAGCCTCTGTGGCAGCACGGCGATGCTTCCGGCCGACACGAGGGCGATCCACGCGAACAGGCGGGCCGCCGCGGTGGATCCGCCGCCGCCCTCCGCGATCCATCCGTAGGTGATGGTCTCGGCTGCGAGCGCGCCGCCGACGAGCGCCACGGAGGCACGCACCGCCTGGGAGTGTTTCCATGCCCCACCGTTGGCCGAGACGACCAGCGTCACGGCGACCACCCCGTACGCCGTGCAGGCCCACGGAACCACGGCTCGCGGCGCGCTGCCACCAGCTGCGGCCTCCATCGTGCCGCCGGGGAGGTCCCACCCGGCGCCCACCGCGACGACCAGGGCGCCCGATGCCGCCGTCAAGGCCAGGGAGACGACCGTGAGCCGCCGCGCTCGCACCGGGAGTCCCGCGACGTGGAGGCGCCGCGGCAGCCACCAGGCACGCACCGCGTCGACGGCGTGCCGGGCGCGCCTCCCGCAGAACCGGGCGCGATTCCCGGCGACCACGACGTCATGCTACGGACAGGGCCGGGCCGTCGTCGGCTCAGGCCTCGAGCCCCCACTCGGGAGCAATGGTGCCCCACACGTGGCGAGCCAGATGCACCGCTCCCGCGCCCGTGTAGTGGACACCGTCGGGCTGTCGAACCGCCACGAGCACCCCGTCGGGGCCCGGCAGCTCCTCTGCGTACTCACCCGCACCATCCTGGAAGACGGCGAAGGCATCGACGTAGACCACACGCTCGCGCAGCGTCGCCTCGCTCTCGAAGGCGCGGTTGATGACGACCATCGCCGCGGATGTGTTGGCCCCCGACATGATCGGAGCACCCACCCAGTACAGCCGCTCGGTCCGGTCGGTGATCTGGTCCATCACGCTCCCGACCACCGACCGGTAGTGCTCGATCCACTCCGGCGTGCCGAACTCCGCCCACCCTCCCGGTATCGGCATTCCCTGGGCGTCGTTGGCTCCGACGTGGAAGACCACGGCGTCGGGAGCGACCTCGGGAAGCCGCTCGGCGATCACGTCCGGCCAATCGAACAGGTCGGGCCTCGCCAGCCCGGTACCCCCGACGTGGTCGATCGTGATCCTCACCGGCTCCGGGACGATCACCCGCAACCCCTCCCCCAGCGGACCGGCCAGCGAATCCCCGATGACCCACACTCGCAGCGGGCTCTCCGGCGTCACGGCGCGCAGCTCGGGCTCCGGCTCCGGGTTCCTCGGCTCGGGACCGGCAGGGGCGTCGGTGGATGGCACCGTGGTGGTCGTGGTGGCGGCCGGCCCGGCCGTGCTCGACGTGGGCGGCACCGTTGTGGTCGTCGCCGGTGCCGCCGGAGGGTCGGGCGCCGACGTCGTGGACGGCGCAGCTGCCGTCGTTGCCGCAGTCGCCGTCGTGGGCGACGCGGGCGCGCCGGCCGGCGCCTCGCCACACCCCACGACAGCGAGCACCACGAACACGACCGCTGCCCTCCACACGGAGTTCTCCTTGCCCGTCGCCCGCGAGGGTACCGGTGTCGCTAGCGTCTGCTCGAGAGAGGAGCGGCCGAGATGGCGGACAAGAAGAAGGCCAAGCAGAAGGCGAAGAAACAGGAGGCGAAGCGGCTGCGGGCCGACCTGGAGGCCCTCGCGGCGCGCGTCGCCCGGCTCGAAGAGGCGGTTGGGGTCCTCGCTCCGGTTGCCGAGCCCGTGGTGGCGCCCACCGAGCAGAGCGTGCCGGTGTCGATCGAACCGGACGCCGTCGAGAAGACCTCGGAACAGGCCGATTGACGTCGGGTCGAGCGCCTCAGCCGCCGGCGGCGTCGCGCGCCCTGCCGGCCACCATGTCGAGCACGTCGCCGTCGGACAGGTCCTCCGTCAGGTAGCGGGCCTCGAATCCGGCCCGCTCCAGCACGTCGATCCAGACCTGCCGCGGGAACAGGCCGAGCTCGTGCCGGTCGTGGGCAACCGACACCTCCGCTCCCTCCCGCATCAAGTAGGCCATGTCGGCCCGGTAGACGCCGTCGTCCGGGTCCGGGTCCCAGCGCCACTCCAGGTAGCGGATGGACCGCTCCGGCCCGTCGTGGCCGCCGTGCTCCGTCCCGGCGCGGAACGTCTCGGCCACGAAGTCGGGTACGAAGAGCACCGCGCCGCCGGTGCGGCAGTGCGCCCGAGCCGTCGCGGCGACCGCGTCGAGTTCGGCCTCGGTCGTCAGGTAGCCCACCGCGTCGTGCACGAATACCGCATCGAAGGCGGCGCCGAGCGCCACCGAACGCATGTCCCCGCAGACGTGGGCACATTCGGGGTTGATGCGCCGGCTCATGCCGAGCATGGGCTCCGAGACGTCCTCGAGGGTCATCGCGAAATGCGCCTTCAGGTGCGATGCGTTATTGCCCCCGCCCGACCCCAGCTCCAGGACGGAACGAACCGGGATCGTGCTCGTCTCGGTCAGCACCCGCCGATAGACCTCCGCCTCCTCGGCGTAGTCCTCCGGCGCAGTCAACAGGTGGAACCAGCCGGCCAGCTCACCGTACAGCCGCTCGCCGGTCACGCGCTCCACCGCGGGCGAGCATCCGGGATACCGCAGGCGCGGGTCATGCCCAGGTGATCAGCCCCGGCAGCGGCGTGCCCAGGTCGGCGTGCGCCGGGAGCACCCGGATTGTCAGGCCGTGTGTCCCGCTCTGCCCGTAGGAGATCCCGGTCGCCGAGAACCGGTGATCCGCACCGTGAGCCCCGCGATGGCGCATCTCCGTTGCGGCGCCCTCACCGAGGTCGCCGCCGCCACCCACCGGCCCTTGGTACACCTGGACGCTGACGTCACCCGGAGCGAGATCCCCCAGGTGCACGACTGCTTCGACGGTCACCGGCTCACCGACGCGCAGGCTGTCCTGGGTTCCGGCGTCCACCGACACGATCCGCACCTCGGGCCAGGCGGCGGTCACCTTGTGCCGCCACGCAGCGAAGGCCTTGGCATGCTCGCCCCGCCTCGCCCCCATCCGGGCCCGCCGCTCGGCGGCCGGCAGGTAGCACTGCTCCGTGTACTCGCGAACCATGCGGTGGGTGTTGAACCGATGGTTGAGCAGCTCGATCGACTGCCTCATCATCTCGATCCACCGTCTCGGCAGGCCGTCCACGTCGCGGTCGTAGAAGAGCGGCACCACGTCCCGCTCCAGCAGGTCGTACAGGGCTTGGGCCTCGGAACGGTCCCGTTCTGCCGCGTCGTCGAACGGTTTGCGGGTGCCGATCGCCCAGCCGACCCCCGGCTCGTAGGCCTCGTCCCACCATCCGTCGAGCGTGCTCATGTTCAGCACACCGTTGGCGGCCGCCTTCATGCCGCTCGTCCCGCTCGCCTCGAGGGGGCGGATCGGGGTGTTCAGCCAGACGTCGGCACCCTGGAGGAGGTAGCGGGCCACCGTCATGTCGTAGTCCACGAGGAAGACCAGCCTGCGGCGCAGGTCGGGACGTCGCGTGAGCTCGATGATGTCCTGGATGAGCTGTTTGCCGGCGTCGTCGGCGGGATGAGCCTTCCCGGCGTAGATGATCTGTACCGGACGGTCGGCATCGTTGAGGATCGCTGCCAAGCGGTCAGGGTCGCTCAAAACCAGCGTGCCCCGCTTGTAGGTGGCGAACCGCCGGGCGAACCCGATGGTGAGGGCACCCGGCTCGAGCACCACGTCGGCGACGTCGATCTCCGCCTGAGGGGCGCCGCGCTCCGTCAGCTGCCGCCGCAGCCGGCTCTTGGCGAAGGCCACGAGGCGCTCCCGGCGGCGCTGGTGGGTGCGCCACAGCTCGCCGGGTCCGATGCGTTCGACGAACGCCCACAGATCCTCCGACGCTGGCTCCTCGTGCCAGGCGGGTCCCAGGTAGCGGTCGTACAGTTGCTTCATCTCCAGCGAGATCCACGATTCGAAGTGCACCCCGTTGGTGATCCCGCTCACCGGGACCTCCGGCACGGGCAGCCCCGGCCACACCGGGGCGAACATCTCCCGGGCCACTTCGCCGTGGAGGGCGCTGACACCGTTGATGTGCACTGCGGTGCGCAAAGCCAGTGCGGTCGGGCCGAACGGCTCGTCGCTGCGAGACGGATCGACCCTGCCGAGCCCGAGGAACTCCCGGGCCTCCATGGCGAAGTCCTTCCGGTACGCGCCGACGTACGCCTCGGCCAGCTGCGGGTCGAACCGATCGTGCCCCGCCGGCACCGGCGTGTGGGTGGTGAACACCAGGCCGGCCGCGGCCTCCCGAGCCTCGGCGAATGTCAAGCCCTCCGTTTCCATGATCCGCCGGATCCACTCGAGGACGAGGAAGGCAGAGTGGCCTTCGTTCATGTGGTAGTCGGTCGGCTTGATCCCGAGCTTCTCGAGCGCCCGGAATCCGCCCACGCCGAGCACCACCTCCTGGCGGATCCGCATCTCGTTGTCCCCGCCGTACAGCTGGTCGGTGACGTCTCGGTCCTCGGGGGCATTGACCGAGAGATTCGTGTCGAGCAGGTACAGGCCGACCCTGCCCACGTCGGCGCGCCACACGTCCGCGTACACGGTTCTCCCCGGGAACGGCACCTCGACTCGCACCGGCTCGCCCTCCGGTGAGCGCACCCGCTCCACCGGCAGGGTCGCGAAATCGTTCTCCTCGTAGAACTCCTGCTGCCAACCCCGCTCGCTGAGCCGCTGCCGGAAGTAGCCCTGCTGGTAGAGCAAGCCGACCCCGACGAGCGGCACCCCAAGGTCGCTCGCCGACTTGAGGTGGTCGCCGGCGAGGATGCCGAGGCCCCCAGCGAAGATCGACAGACACTCGGTGATGCCGAACTCGGCCGAGAAGTAGGCGACCACCAGGTCGTTGCGGTCCCCGTGAGTACGGGAGAACCACGTGGTCGGAGCGGCGTCGTACTCGTCGAACACCGACACCACCCGTTCCATGTGCGCCAGATAGGCGGGGTTCCCGGCGGCTTGGTCGAGGCGCTCCTGCGAGATCGTGCCGAGCATCCGCACCGGGTTGTGGCCCACCGCCTCCCACATGTCGCCGTCGAGGCGCCGGAACAGGTCGATGGCGTCGTGGTTCCACGCCCAGTGCAGGTCGTAGGCGATCCTCAGCAGCGGCGTCAGCTCGTCGGGCAGCGAGGGGAGGACCGTGAATGTCTTCTGGGGGCGCATGACCGCCACCTTCCCCCTCCCGGAGGTGCGCCGCCAGTGACCTTGGTCACCTTGGCACGAGGCTCGGTCCCCGCCGGGCCGTCGCCGCGGCGAACCCGCGTGCGCTGTGGCGTCGCCCCGGACACAGGCCCCCTCGCCGGCTCCTCACCGGGCGGGCGTTCACTTCCTCACCGCCGATGCCCGCCGCCACAGCTGGGCGACGGCGACGTCCTCGGTGGTGACGAACGCCGCCGGGTTGACCCGTTCTACGACGTCGAGCACGCGTGCCACCTTCCGCCTCGGCACGACCGAGATCAGCATCCGAACGGCGCCGTCCCGGCCTTCGCCGTTGAGCTCCGTGACCCGCAGGCCCTCGGCACGCAATGCTTCAGCCGAGGACGGAGATGCCACGGGCGCGACGACCTGTACGAGCACCGTCCCCACCGCCAACCACCGTTCCACCGTGACGCCGAGCAGAGTGCCCAGCCCGAACCCGGCGGCGTAGGCGAGCATCCGCACCGGGTCGTCGAGCTCTCGCAGCACGATCGTGACCGCGAAGACCCAGATCAGGGTCTCGACGAAGCCGATCCCGCTGGCACGCCACCGGCTGCCGCGCGTGAGCAGGATGATCCGCACGGTGCCGATGGACACGTCGGCGAGCCGCAGGGCGATGATCAGCAGGCAATCGAAGAAAAGGTCCATGTCGTCCGAGGCTAGGCGCAGGGTGGCGGGCCGCAACCGGCCGGCCGCTCCGGCTCCTCCGACGAGGCTCCCGGAGTCGTACGCTCTCTTGCACATGAGGGTGCGGCGACATTGCGAGACCGGGTGGCGATGACCTCACGTGTCGCGGCGATCGGGAGGATCTTCTCGTCACTCAGGGTTCGGAACTACCGGCTCTATTTCCTCGGTCAGGTGGTGTCGCTGTCGGGGACGTGGATGCAGGGCGTGGCTCAGGCATGGCTCGTGCTCGATCTCACCGGAAGCGGCACCGCACTCGGGCTGGTCTCGTCGCTGCAGTTCCTCCCCGTGCTGCTCTTCGGCCCGCTCGGAGGGGTGATCTCCGACCGCTTCGACAAGCGCAGGGTGCTGTATGGGACGCAGACCGCAGCCGCCCTGCTCGCTGCGACGCTCGGGTTCCTGGTCGTGTCGGACCTGGTGCAGGTCTGGATGGTGTACGCGCTGGCCGCCGGTCTCGGGTTCGTCTACGTCGTGGACAACCCGACCAGGCAGACCTTCATCCTCGAGATGGTCGGGCCCGACGAGCTCACCAATGCGGTGAGCCTCAACTCGGTCCTGGTCAATGTGGCTCGGGTGATCGGCCCCGGCCTCGCCGGGACGCTGATCGTCACCGTCGGGCTGGCGCCGTGCTTCTTCATCAACGCCGGCTCGTACGCGGCGGTCCTGGCGGCGCTGTACCTGATGGACCCGGCCAGGCTCCAGTCCGCAGAGCGGCAGGCCCGGCGGCGCGGGCAGCTGCGCGAGGGGCTCCGCTACGTCCGCTCGACCCCGGACGTGCTCGTGCCCCTGGTGATGATGGCCGTCGTCGGCACCCTGGCGTACGAGTTCCAGGTCGTGCTGCCGCTGCTGGCTCGGTTCACCTTCGACGGCGACGCCGGCACGTACGGGACGATGTCCGTGCTGATGGGGTTCGGCGCCGTCGCCGGGGGATTGGCGACCGCCGCAGCCGGGCGGCAACCGGCGACGGCGCTGTCCCGGAGCGCGATCGTGTTCGGCTCGATCCAGTTGGCGACCTCGTTCGCCCCCACGCTGCTCGTCACCTTCGGCGCGCTCCTGCTCCTGGGCGCCGCGTCGATCCGGTTCCTCGCCCTCGGCAATTCCACCCTGCAGCTCGCTGCAGCCCCGGCCATGCGCGGCCGCGTGATGGCGCTGTGGGCCGTCGCCTTCCTGGGCTCCACCCCGGTGGGAGGCCCCCTCATGGGGTGGGTGGGCGAGCACGTCGGGCCCAGGATCGCCCTCGGCCTCGGCGGCGTCGCCACGTTGCTGTGCGGCATCCTCGCCTACCCGGCCCTGGTGAGGGTCGCGCTGCGCGCCGACGGCGCGGGCCCGCCGCTTCCTCAGCCGAAGCCGCCCTCGTAGCGCCTCCGCTAGACGGACGCAGAGGTCGATCCGTAGAAGATGTCTCCGTCGAGCGAGCCGATCAGCTCAATCTGGGTCTCCGTCCACTGCACCGTGGCAAGCTCAGAATCGGAGGGCTCTACGAGCGGGACGGTCTGCAGGTTGGCCCCCCGCACCTCGATCTGGGCGCCGCCGTCCTCGACGATCTTGGCCGCGGCGCCCTTGGC
>CAYXHU010000009.1:0-1043 GCA_964464675.1 uncultured Acidimicrobiia bacterium | reverse complement strand
TACGAGCGGGACGGTCGGCAGGTTGACGCCCCTCACTTCCACCTGCGCTCCGCCGGGCTGGGGCGGGTAGGACTCGGCGATCAGATCCGAGAACACGACGGTGCCGTCGTCGAGCACGAAGAGGTAGCCCATCACCGAGTAGGGGCCTTCTCCGTCGGCCTCCAGCAACTCGGCGACCGTCATCGTCGGGCCGACCGGCGCCATCACCGTGCCGCCCGCCTCCCCCGAGTCGTCCGGGGGCAGACCGTCGGAAACCGCCGGGGCCTCGTCGGAAACGGCCGAGGTGTCGTCGGAATCCGGGCTTCCCGCCTCCATGGCGTCGTCGTCGCCGCACGCGGCGGCGACCAGCATGCTCAACAGCAACACTCCAAGCGTGATCCGGCGCACTGGTTCCTCTCCTTCGTCGGTGTCCCCAATCCGACGTGACCGAAGGGCTCCGGGGTTCCCGGCCCGGCCGGGCCTTCCCCTACTCTGGGCTCATGGCCTCCCTCCCCGACGTGATGATCGCGGCGGTCACCACCGCCCACGGGGGCTGGGACGTCATCGAGATCCGCTCCGATCGGCCTCGCCCCCAACCGGGCTCCGGCGAGGCACTCGTGAGGGTCGCCGCCGCCGCGGTCAACAACACCGACATCTGGTCGCGCGAAGGCGCCTACGGGACGGCCGAGGACCCGGATGCCGTCGCCGGCTGGCGCGGCGTGCCCCTCGACTTCCCGCTCATCCAGGGCGGCGACATCTCCGGCACGGTTGCCGCGGTCGGAGACGACGTGGACCGTGCTCTGGTGGGCCGCAGGGTGATCGTGGATCCCGCGTTCGAGTACGAGGGCGGACGCCCGGCCGCCGTGGTCGGCAGCGAGGTAGACGGCGGCTTCGCCCAGTTCCACTGCTCCCCCGCTGCCCGCATCCACGACGTCACGGAATCGCCCCTCTCAGACGAGGAGCTCGCCTGCCTGCCGATCGCCTACGCGACGGCACTCGGCATGATCGAGCGTGCCGGGTGCACCGCAGGCGAGCGAGTGCTGGTCACCGGCGCCTCGGGTGGT
>CAYXHU010000008.1:10712-14262 GCA_964464675.1 uncultured Acidimicrobiia bacterium | reverse complement strand
CCGATACCCCCCGGCGTGATCGGAAGTGCCGTGGCGAGCTGCACGAAGGCGAAGACGCCGAGCACCTCGTACCAGTGGACCTGCTCGGGAGCCACACCCATTTGGCGCAGGGCCGCGAGCAGCACCCAGTACAACGACACATGGCTCACTGCGGTGGCCAGGGTGAGCAAGTGCCACCGGCGCTTCAGGAGCGCAGCGGAACGCCACCGGAACCTGGCGAATGACTCTTCCCACCCGCTCACCTCCGGGCGCCCGAGCAATCCCAGGAAGGCCGACACGAATCGCTGGACCGCCGAACCGATCTTCCTCGCGAAGGCTTCGCTGGAGACGACGAGGACCAGCACGGTGACGGCGGCGACCAGCAGCACCGCGCCGACGCCCGCCGCCGTCAGCAGTCCTTCGTTGACCTCGTCGTTGAGGGCGAGCAAGAAGAGTGCGACCGTCGGCATGGCGAACTTGGCGAGCGTGTTCCAGAATCCCGTGATGATCGACGTCAGCGCGATTGCCGCGGTGCCGTGACCGAACGACGACAGCACGGAGTAGGTAACACCGATCCCGACCACGGCCCCGGCCGGCAGGGTGTTCGACACCGCCGTGGAGATCTGCCCGGTCATGAAGGCGTGGCGCCAGCGAAGCCCGGGCAACGCCGACATCATCACGAACTGATACGTGAGGATGTTCCAGGTCGCGGCGGCGGCCAGCGTGACGACCCCCACGATGGAGAGGCCGCGGATGGCCTCCCACACCTCGTCGAGATCGGCGAACTGCGGAAGGACACCGACGAGCAGACCCGCCCCGAGCAGGATCGAGACGAGGCTCTTCGCCCACGCCGGGATCCTCCGGCGCGGCTCCGTGTCGGCATGTGCCGCCCCACCCATCCCATGCACGCTACCGCGCCGGGATCGGCCTGCAGAACACGGAGGTAGCGTTGGCCCGATGACGAACGGCGAACGACTCGATCTGACCGGGCACCTGCTCGTCGCCGGCCCGGCTCTGATCGACCCGAACTTCTCCCGCACCGTGGTCCTGGTCTGCCACCACGACGAGCACGGCGCCCTCGGGATCGTCCTGAATCGCCCCTCCGACATGGCGGTGGGGGAGGTGCTCCCCGGCTGGGTCGAACGGTTGTCGGATCCTCCGGTGGTGTTCCTCGGCGGGCCGGTGCAGAACGAGGTCGCGATCGGCCTGGGACGCCTGCTCGAAGGCGCCCCGGTACCGGAACCCTTCGAAGACATCGGTGGAGGCGTGGGCCTCGTGGACCTCGGCGGGTCGCCGGGGGAAGCGGCCGGCACCTACGAGGCCCTTCGGGTCTACTCCGGCTATGCCGGATGGTCCGAGGGGCAGCTCGAGCTCGAACTCGCCACCGGCGACTGGATGGTGACCCCGGCCGTTCCGTCCGATCCCTTCACCGCGGATCCGGAACGGCTGCGGCGCAGCGTCCTGCGGCGAGCCGGAGGGCCCCTGGCCTGGTATGCCGACTACCCGGTCGATCCGGGGCTCAACTGACGTCGAGCGCCGTCACCCGCAGGTCGTGCGAGTGGTCCTCCCGCGTGTACTCGTAGTAGAGGAACACGGTGTCGCCGACCCGCACCGCGTCCACGTACCGGACACATCCGTGCGGAGACCGGGTCCACGGCCCGTCGGTGCTGATCCGCTCGAAGTTGCGGCCGTCCCGGCTGATCGCCAGCCCGCACCATTCCTCGTAGTCGTCGTACGTGGTGCGTCCCGCGTCGTACCAGGCGAGGTATCCGTCCTCCCACTCCAGCAGCGAGTTCAGCCGGCACCGGCGACCCTGCCACGAGTCGTCGCCGAGGGGTTCGAACACGTACTCGATCGTCGGGAAGTACAGCCCGTCCTCGGACTCGGCCAGGACTGCCGCATCGCGCGGCGCGGCATGGATCCGGGAGCCGTCCACCATCACGCCGCTCCCGGCGGGCGCGGCCGCGTACATCAGGTATCTGCCGTCGCCGTCCCTCCTGATGAAGGGGTCCTTGAGCCAGGGAAGCCCGAAGTCGCTGGGGTTGAGCACCGTGCGCCGTTCCTGGGCGGAGAACGCGGCAGGCTCGTGGGCGCGGATGACGTCGATCCGCCACACGGTGGTGCCTGCGATCTCGTACGAGATGTAGAGCCGCCACTCGTGCTCGTCGTGCCGCAGACAGTGGCCGACCTCGATCGAGGACGAGTTGAATTGCGCCTTGTCGGCCCGCCACACGTCTCCGAAGTCGAATCCGTTGCCGCTCAGGGCAACAGCACACTCTCCGCCCCGGCCGTGCTCCAAGGGGGTCCGCTCCCGGTAGAAGAGCGCGAACGTCCCGGATGCCGGATCGTGACTGATCTTGTGCCCGCCGACCCAGTAGCCGTACCCGGAGCCGGGCGGAGTCCTGATCACATGTCCCTCGTTGGGATCGAATCGGTCCAGCCAGGCCGGGAGTCGCATGATGTCGCTCATATGCGGGACCCTAGCCGGGGTCACTGCAGGCAGAACTCGTTGCCCTCCGGGTCTTGCATGACGACCCAGTACCCGCCGTGCTCCTCGTGCTCCTCGAGCACTGCGGCGCCGTGGCCGGCGAGGCGCCGTGCCTCACGATCGACGCGGTGCCGCCGTTCCTCGACAGGGACCCCAGCATCGCCGGAGGCGTTCACGTCGAGATGGACCCGGTTCTTGGCGGCCTTCGGCTCCGGGACCCGCTGGAAGAACAGGCGGGGCCCGGTTCCTCCCGGGTCCACGGCCGCCGAATACCGGCCCCGGTCCTCCTCTGGAATGCCCACCGACTCGGCGAACGCATCCCAGGTCGCGTAACCGTCCGGCGGCGGTTCCACGACGTACCCGAGAACCTCCGCCCAGAACCGGGCGAGAGCCCCCGGGTCCGCTGCGTCGAAGGTCACCTGGAACGATCGGGCCATGGCTGCTCCTCCCTCGGGTCGCCCCGAGCGTAGAGGCGGCAGATCCGCCACACCGGCTCAACGATCATCGCATGGGCGCGGCCCTCATCCCCACCCGGCGGCAGCCTCAGCTCGAGGTGAGCTCGGCGAGCATGCCCCAGGCCTCCTCCCGTTCCGGCCGGGACCCGAACGGAGACACGGCGACCCTCGTCACGCCGATCGACTCCAGGGTGAGCAGGCGATCGGCGACGGCCGCGCGGGAGCCCACGATCGCCACGTCTGCGGGCCCTGCGGCGCCCTCCCTATCCAGCATCGCCCGGTACGACGGCAGGCTGCCGTAGAACCCGTACCGGGCGGCGGCACGCTCGAGAGCCCGCGGAGCGTCGTCGGTGACACACACCGGGAAACCGGCGATCACCTCAGGCCGGTCGCGCCCGGCCTCCTCGGCCGCCCGTCTCACCTCGGGAATGGTGAACGCCTCCAGGGTCCTGGGCCCGACCATCCAGGTGATCGTCCCGGCCGCCCGGCGTCCTGCCAGTCGCAGCATCTGCGGCCCGAGGGCGGCCACGACCACCTCGACCGGCGACGCGGCGACGTCGAGGGCCCCGTGGGCGGAAACCGTCTGGCCGGTCACCGACACCCCGCGGTGCTCGAGCAGCGGCACGAG
>CAYXHU010000008.1:0-10702 GCA_964464675.1 uncultured Acidimicrobiia bacterium | reverse complement strand
GATACTCCGACATCCGGGTGAGAGGGGGATCGAACGGGAGGCCCCACGCCCCTTCGACGATCGGCCGGTGCGAGAGCCCCACACCGAGGGTGAAGCGGCCCCCCGACACCTGAGAGATGGTGAGCGCCTGCTGCGCGACCACCATCGGGTGCATCGTCTGGATGGGGACCACCCCGACACCCAGCCCGATCGCCGGGACCCGGGCGGCGACGACCGCGAGGGCGATGAGCGGATCGATCCCGGCGAGTCGCGGCAGCCAGTATCTCGAGACGTCGGCATCGGCGGCCCTGCGAGCCGCGCCGACCGCATCCTCCACCGTTTGCTCCCACCCCAGGACATCGAGCTGCATGATCCCCGCTACCCCGCGCCGCCTTCGTGGATTGCCCGCACGGTAGCGACGGTGTCGGCCTCTTCCGGCCGCTTGTCGTCCCGGTAGCCCTTGACGCGAGCGAACCGGAGCGCCATTCCCGCCGGGTACCTGCTGCTCGCCTGCACCCCGTCGATAGCGACTTCCACGACGAGCTCGGGGCGCACGTGGACGACCCAGTCGTCGCGCCGCTCCTCGAGTTCGAGCAGCCGCTCCGTCTGCCGGGCCAGCATCTCGTCGGTGAGGCCCTTGAACGTCTTGCCGAGCATCACGAATCCGCCCGTCGCCGGGTCGAAGGCTCCCAGGTGCAGGTTCGAGAGGAACCCCCGCCGCCGTCCCGATCCCCACTCTGCGGCCAGCACTACCAGGTCCAGCGTGTGCGCCGGCTTCACCTTCAGCCACGCCGCTCCGCGCCGCCCGGCTTCGTACGGGGTGTCCAGGGCCTTGACCACCACGCCCTCGTGGCCCTCCTCCAGCACCGCGTCGAGAAACTCGCCGGCTGACGCCGGGTCGTCGGTGACGATGCCCTCGACGAGGAACTCGCCGGGAACGCACGCCTCGAGCACGGCGGAGCGCTCCAGCAGCGGGCGATCGACGAGATCCTCTCCGGCGTGGTGGAGACAGTCGAAGAACACCGGTACCAGAGGGATGCGAGCACGCATCTCGTCCACATCGAGCCGCCTGCCGAACCTGCTCATCGTCACCTGGAAGGGGAGCGGCCGGCCGTCATCGCCGAACGACAGCACCTCGCCGTCGAGCACCATCGCCGCGTCGGCGAACTCGCCCACCGCCTCGACCACCTCGGGAACCGCCTCCGTCACGTCTCGCAGACTGCGGCTGAACACGCGCACCTCTCCGGTGCGGTGATGCACCTGGATCCGCGCGCCGTCGAGTTTCGCCTCGATGGAGGCACGTCCCGTCGCGGCCACGGCGCCGGCGGCAGACGTCGCCGACTGCGCCAGCATCGGCTGCACGGGTCGGAACAGCTCGAGCCGAATGCCCGACAGCGCCTCGGCCCCTCCCGACAGCGCAGCCTCGCAGACCGCGCCGAGGTCTCCCGATAGCATCACGGCTCGGCGCACCAGGTCGCCGGACACACCTGCTGCGACCGCCGCCGCTTCGATGAGTACGCCCTCCAATGCCCCTTGACGAAGGTCACCGGCGAGCACCGACATGAGGAAACGCTGTTCCTCTTCGGTGGCCGCAGCCAGCAGTTCCTCCAGGAGCCCGAGCCGTTCCGCTCCCGATCCGGGGCCCGAGAGGGTGGAGACCCGCTCCAGGGTGGCGTCTACGTCGGCGACTCGCAGCGACGCCTCGGGGGAGGAGGGCGTCCCCGACACCGTGCGCAACGCAGCAAACCCGATCCCGATCCGACCCTGGCGCACTTCGCCGGACAGCATCGCGACAACCACCGGGATCTCGCCCGGGCCGGCTGCGTGCAGCGCCTCGGCGAGCACGGCGATCTTGCCGGACCGGGGCCGCGAGGCACGAACTCGTGCAGAGACGGCGGCCAGTTCGGCGAACAACACGGCCGGATGGTACGCGGAGCGGCGGATCCGCCTCAGCAATCGGCTCGATGGTGCCCGCACCGGTCGTCGAATGTGGCGCCCGACGGCGCGTCACCACTAGATGAGGTGCAAGGTGGTCTGGCGTCCGTCCATCCAGCGTATTCGCTCCCCGTCGAAGAACGCCTCTTCCTCGAGCATGATCGAAACATCCCCCCAGCCTGGAACGTCCACCTCGACGCCGAGCTCGATCGAGTACGCCGTGCGTGGGTGCACCGGGTAGTCCCCGGCTCCGGGCACCCCATCCTGGGCGTCCCAGAGGCCGATCGTCGGGCCAGCCCCGTGCCCGTGCAGCCCGATCGGATGGGAGTAGATGCGGCAGCGGAGTCCCGCCGCCGCGGCGGCGGAGCGCGCCGACGCCAGGATCTCGTTTCCGGTGCGTCCGGTTCCGAACTCGGCCAACACCAGGTCCTGAAGGCGATTGCCGTCGGCGACCGCTCGGTGCAGGCCGGCCGGCGCATCCTGCTCGCCGGGTCGCAGCACGTACCCGTGCTGCTGCTGATCGGTGTGCAGTCCGCAGTGCACCAGCCCGAAGTCGATGTGGACCAGATCCCCGGGAGCGATCACTTCGGGCTCGGGATGTGCCGCGAACGAGGCGCGGCGCCGCTCGCCTGGCCGCTGTACCGAGACGGCAGGATGGAACCAGGCCGCCAGCCCGGCGTTCCCTACCCGTTCCCGCAGCCACCACTCCAGGCCCTCTGTGGTCGTGTCCCCGGGTTCGATCGCCTCTCTCGACAAGGCGGCGGCCAGCATCCCGTGACCGATGCGGCATGCCTCCCTGTGGTGCTCCAGCTCCGCCGGAGTCCGAGTCTCCAGCCATCCGAGAGCGAGAGGCTCGCCCGCGACCAACCGCGACCTGAGCCGCTCCGGCAGCGCCGCGGCCAGCGACTCGTACTCCGCTGCGCTCAGCCCGTCTGCCAGAGCGAACGTCGAGGAACGGTTCAGCGCGATGGTCGCCGGGTCGCAGCGCTCCAGGTACTCGACGAGCGCCGACCACTGGTCGGGCTGCGCATCGGGATCCCACACGCCGGGGAAAGCGTCACCGACCGCATACCGAGTGACCGCAGCACGGGTCCGGCCCCGATCCGTGAACACGAGCACGGTGCGGCGGCGGGCAGAGAGCCACGTTGCCGGGAGCATCGTGGCCGCCACCGGGTCTTCGTTGTACTCGCGGGCCACCAGCACCCAGGCGTCGATGCCGGCCCGCTCCATGACGAGCGGCACGACCTGATCCAGCCGCTCGTGCAGGAGGTGATCCCGCACGGCGGCTTCGCGGCGAGCGTCGATCATTCGGCGATGCTACCGATCACCCGGCCACGGGAGCGGTGACGGCGCCGGTGAGCGTGAGGAGGTCGTCCGGGCTCACCTCGACCTGGAGCCCGCGGCGACCCCCGCTCACGAACACCCGGTCGTGCCCGCGCACCGACTCGTCGGCCACGACCGGGAGCCGACGCCGATGCGCGAACGGGCTGATTCCGCCGACCACGTACCCGGTGAGCCGCTCGGCAACCGCCGGATCGGCCATCACCGCCCGCTTCGCCCCCACGGTCCTCGCCAGGGCCTTCAGCGAAAGGGTGCCCGTCACCGGGACGATCGCGACGAGCGGCTCCCCGTCGGCTTCGGCCACCAGCGTCTTGAACACCCGCTCCGGGCCAACCCCGAGCGCTTCCGCCACTGCCTCCCCGAAGGTCTCCCCGTGGTCCCCGGAGATCTCGTAGGTGTGCACCGCGAACTCGACGCCGGATCGCTCGAGTGCGTCCACTGCTCGGGTGCGGGCCATGCCACCATCCTGGCACTTCCGCAGGACGGGTAGCCTGCCCGCTCATGGACCGCAGCGCACTGCTGGAAGCCCTCGAGGCCCGGGTCGAAGCGACCGCCCGGCAGATCGAGCAGGAACTGGGCGGGGCGACGGCCTGCACCTTGCACCGCGACGGCCGGGTGACCGGGGGCGTGAAGTACCACGAGGGCCGGCTGGTGTCCTACCGCTCCATGTTGAGAGCGCTGCACGCCGCCCCGCAGCGCCCGCTCTCCGAGATCCTCCACGAGTACGCGGGCCACTGGCGGGCGGAGCTCGACCGTCATGCCGGACGGGGTGCCACCCTCTGGGCCGCATACGCGACGGGCGGCCTCGACGCGGCCACCGAGGCCTGTTGCCTCGCAGATGCACCGTGCGGCACCACATGACACGATTCGAATACTCGTCTGAGGTGACCGATCGGTTCCCGGCGATTCGCGCCGCCGTGCTGCACGTCTCCGGCGCGGCCAACGGGCCCACTCGGGGAGCCCTGTCCGAAGCCTTCTCGAAGGAACAGGCGGCGACGCTCGATCGCATCGGCACTATCCCTCTGTCGGAGATCGCCGGCCTGGCCGCCTGGCGCCGGGCGTTCACCTCGTTCGGCGTCAAGCCGACCCAGTACAGGAGCTCCGCAGAAGCGCTGCTGCGCAGATTGACGAAGCACGGCTCGATCCCGTCCATCAACCTGCTCGTCGATCTCGGCAATCTCCTGGCGATCCGGTTCGGACAACCCGTGGCGGTCTTCGACCAGGCACCGGTGAGCGGCGTAACGACCGTTCGGTTCGCACGGGGCGGAGAGCGCTTCACCGACATCGCCACCGGGGAGCGATCCGACCCGGTCCCGGGGGAGGTCGTGTTCGTAGACGATGCACGGCTGGTCTCGGCTCGGCGGTGGTGCTGGCGGCAGAGCGCCGAGAGCGGGGCCGGGCCCGACACGACCGAAGTGTTGGTGACGATCGAGGCGCTCCACGAGCACGCTGCGGCGACGACCGCCGCGGCGCTCGAGGACGCTCTGGCGCTGCTCGCCGTGCACCAGCCTCAGGCTGAGGTCGCCGCGGCGCTGCTGTCGGCCGAATCGCCGTCGTTCGGCTGACCTATTCGGCGAGCACCCGGTCGGGCACCCACCCGCGCCGTCCCCTCGCGTCCTCGCACCACGCCCACGAGGCGAGCCGTTCGATCACCGTGACCTCGTCGCCTGGCTCGACCGTGAGCTCTGCGGTGGAGTAGTCGCGCACCGCGACCGCGGTTCCATCCCCGCGCATCGACAGCACCGGCTCGGGAACCCAGCCCTCGCCGTCCTCACGAGTACACCACAGGTACTCCGGCCACTCGTCGTCCCGTTCGCCGACGTCCACGACGTCGCCGAGCCTGAGCGTCATCGCCCGACGCGATGCCGCCCAGGCTGCCACCACCACGGTCATCTCACATCACCCCAATCACGATGACGACGAGGCCGGCCCCCACGACCATTCCTGCACCGGCCGCAGCGAGACCCACGAGCCCGAGGTACGCGGGGTTGAGCAGCCGGGCCGTGCCGATCGCCTCCGCCAGAGCAGCGCGCACCTCCTCGCCCTCGTCGCGGCTGCGGTACAGCTCGGTGAGCAGCGCTCGGAGTCCGCCGCGGCGCACCTCGCCGTGAACACGGCGCGCCTCGGTCGAGACCGACTCGATGCGATCACCGACACGGGCGGCCGTCCCGTGCAGGCGCCCGATCCGCCGGGCGAACCCGAGCACGATCAGCCCGGGCAGGATCATCCCGACTGCGAGCGGCCACCACGTCGAAGGATCCCGGTGGGCATCCCACGGCTGCCAGACGCCTGCGACCCAGCCGACCCCGCCGACCACCAGGGAGCCCCAGCCCCACAGGAGGGCGCGGCGCCGGACGACTGCGGCGAGCGCTTCGATCCGCGTCAGAATCCGATCCACGCCAGGATCCTCGCACACCGGCGGCGGCCTCGTCCGGTGACCCGCACCGCCCGCGCACCACTGGGGAGCCCGTTACCACCCGCCGACCCGCGTCCAGACCTCCACCACGGCGGCGGTGCCGTCGACGACGTGGTAGCGGCCGTGCATCGTCGCCGTGGCACAGGCGTGATTGGGCAAGACCCGGAGACGCCGTCCCAGCGGGAAGTGCTCCGGGTTGATCCGCCGCCCATACCGGTCGGCGACGATGCCGTGCTCCTGGTTGGTCTCTGCCACGATCAGCTCAGGAATCGGGCGGCCGGCGAGATCGCACACTAGCCCGTATCCCTGGTCCACCGGCTGGGAGGCCGTGCCGCGGTCGCGGGAAAGTGCGGTCCATCCCGCATCCACGAGCATCCGCCCGTCGCGGCGGTGCCCGATCACCGAGCACAGCACCGACAGGGCGATGTCGCCGATCTCGCACACTCCGAGCCCGGCCATCACGAGATCCTGAAAGACGTAGACGCCGACCCTCACTTCGGTCACCCCGGTGAGGTCCCGGGCACGGGTGGCGGTGGGTGTCGATCCGACGCTCACCACCGGGCAAGGCACTCCGGCCGCCCGGAGTCGCTCGGCGACCCCAACGACCGCCGCCCGCTCCTGCTCGGCGGCGTCTGTGATGGCCTCTGCCGTCCGTGCGCCGTACGAGCCGCCGGCGTGGGTCATGACACCGGCCGGTTCGACGCCCGACTCGTCCCTCAGGAGCCTCCCGATCTCGACGACCGCCGGATCGCCGGGCTCCAGGCCGGCGCGGTGGCCGTCCGAGTCGATCTCGATCATGACCGGGAGCCTCAAGCCCAACTCCCCGGCCCGCGCCGCCACGGCCCGGGCCCCGACCACCGAATCGGTGATCACCGTGATGGTCGCGCCCCGCGCGCCGATCCGGGCCACCCGGTCGAGCTTGGCCGGCACGATCCCGACTGCGTAGAGGACGTCGGTGATGCCGTGCTCCACGCAGTACTCGGCCTCGGCGAGCGTGGAGACGGTCACCCCGCCGGGCCGGCCGGAGAGCATCCGCCTGATGACGTCGATCGACTTGGCGGTCTTGACGTGCGGCCGGAGAGCCACCCCCAACTCGCGCACCCGGTCCCGCATGGTGGCGATGTTGGCGGCCATGACGGAACGATCGAGCACCAACGCGGGCGTACCGATGCTCTCCAGCGTCTCCACGTTGGCTCAGGGTAGGGGAGTGGCTTCAGCAGCTGCGGGTCAGGTCGAGGCCGGGGCCGCCCTCACACGTGTCCGAACCTCCACCGCCGTTGAGATCGTCGTCTCCCTCGTCACCCTGCAGGTCATCGGCGCCTGCTCCGCCGAGCAGCGAGTCGTCGCCGGCCCCTCCGACCAGCACGTCGGTTCCACCGTGGCCGCGCAGCCGGTCGTCCCCCGGGCCGCCGTCCACGGTGTCGGCGCCCGGCCCGGCGAAGACCACGTCGCGGCCTTCCCCGGCGTCGATCGTGTCGTCACCGGCTCCGCCGAAGATCACGTCGTTGCCTCCCAGGGCGTCGATCTCGTCGTCGCCACCCCAGCTGCAGATCACGTCGGCACCCTCGGTGCCGGTGAGCACGTCCGCCCCGGCGGTGCCGTTGATGGTGCACCCACCCTCGATGAGCGCCGCCAGTTGGGCCCGGGCGGTCTCCCAGTCGTCGGGGTCGATCGACCAGCTGATGTCGGTGAACACGTAGGAGGGATCGCTCCGCTCCGTCACCCCGATCTCCCACAGGACCGACGGGATCATCCGGTCGAGGATCCCGCGAGTGACGCGGGGGGACGCTTCCATGGCGAGCGCCAGGTACTCGGCGTCCTGGATGCCGCGTCGCCAGTGCTTGAGGCGCAGCGACGCGAACGGCCCGGCGACGCCGTAGCTGTCCTCCGGGTAGAGGAGGTCAGTGCCGGGGTAGAAGAGCACCCCGTCGCCGTTCATGTAGTTCCAGCCGGTCCTCCCCAGCACCGGGCTCATCCGTGAGTCACACCCGAACGTCTGCGCCTGTGCGAACACGTTGGTCTGGGCACGAGGATCCGAGTACCCGTAGCACGCGAAGTTCGTGTAGTAGGTGGACTCCCAGTAGAACCACCGGTCGATCCCCATCTCGAACTGCACCCACGGGATCATCCGCAGCGCGACGCCTTCGTCCTCCGTGGCGAACGAACCGGTGGCAGGCCGGATGCCGTTGTAGAAGAACACGGACATGTCCGGATCTTCGGCCGCCGAGGCCATCGCGTTGCGCCAGACCCCGGGCACACCGACTCCGAACTGGGAGGTGGGGATGTCGAGCGAAGGGGTCCGGTTGAGCGCCGTCGGAAGGTCCATCGTCGCCATGGACGGCATGCGGGCCCCCGGTCCGAGGTTCTCGTCCATCCATCCGGCCCACCGCTCGATCTGGGCGTACTCCTCGGACTCGTCGATGAGATACAGGAAGTACTCGACCCCGTCGAAGCCCTGATCGTCGAACCACTCGACCCAGGCGTCGGTGTTCTCCCACATGTCGGCCTTGCCGCCGTCGGACCACGGCCAGTCCCCGTAGGTGCCGACCGAGAAGACGCCGTTGCCGACCCCGAGCCCCGGCCCGTCGTACCCTCGGTCGTTCTCGAACAATGCGCCGCTCAGCCGGTCCACCCAGGCGTCGTCCATGAGCTCGAGGTCGATCGTCGAGTCGATGAGTGAGATACGGTGCCGGTGGGCCAACTGGAAGTGCCTGTCGATCAGGTCGAGCGTCGCGTCGTAGTCCGGATCCGCCGGTTCGATCCACCGGTTCCCCAGATACCTCTCGAACAGGTCCTCGTTGCCGACGAACAGCATCGTCGCCGCCGTCGGCTCGTCGGGCAGCGTGAAGTCGTGCACCGTGAGCTCGACGGGTACGTCTACGGGTGCTCCGCTCTCGGCGGTCACCCGCACGGTCCCGGTGTATGTCCCTGCAGGTGCGTCGCGCGGGACGACCACATCGACCCAGATCGACTGGTTCGCCGAAGCCGGAACCGTGAATCCCCGCTCCAGCTCGATGGGCACCGCGATCTCCGGGTACAACCGGTCATGGCAGAGGCGGTCCTCCCAGCCCGACCCGGCCTCAGGGATCGGTTGGCGGTAGCCGTCGTCGAGTTCGAGCCGGAAGGGTCGCCGGCACGCCTCGGGGATGTGGCGCTCGTCGTAGGTCTCGTACGCCAGGATGCTGAGGCCTTCCACGGCCAGGTAGCGCACAAAGAACAGCTCGATGTTGCGGCCCCGGTAGTCGAACACCCCTTCGCCGGATGCCTCGCGAGATGTGATGACGTACCCTCCCGGCCCGGTGAACTCGTCGAGGCTCACATCGACTCCCGAGACCTCGGTGGCGGGAGCCTCGAGCACGAGGTTGAAGGACACCACCTCGTTGCGGGCACCGAACATCGACACACCGGTCCCGTCCCACACCGAGTTGAGCACGGCCGAAGGATCGGCGGAGGCGCGCAGCTCGTCGCGGAGCACCTTGTCGGCGCCGTCGTTGGCCCAGACGACGAGATCCGAAGCGGAGGCGGCTGCGTCGGATCCGGGGGCAAGGATCCCGGCGATGCACAGCAGCGCGCCACCCAGGACCGCGAAGTGGGTCCGCCGGGTCATACCGCGAGCATACGCCTCCTGAGCCGCCCGCGTAGCCTGACCTGGCGATGCAAGAGGTCGCCGGCGCCACATACCGCCTCGGAAGGAAACGGCACAACTTCTACGTCGTCGTCGACCGGGGCGCCGCCACGGTGGTCGACGCCGGCGGCAGCGCAGAGCTATCCATTCTCGAGCGGGCTCTGGAGCGGCTCTCCATGACCCTCGAGCACGTCGAAGCGATCCTCATCACCCATTCCCACACCGATCACGTCGGCTTCGCCGGAGCGGCCGAGCGCCGAGGCGTATCGGTCAAGGCCCACGAGGACGAAGCCGAGCTGCTGAGGGATCGCTCCAAGGCCTCACAGATCGGCATGGGCGACGTCCCGCTCTGGAATCCCAAGGTCTGGCTGTTCCTCACCGAGATGATCCGTGCCGGCGCACACAAGGGGTATCCGGTGCAGAACGTCGAGACGGTGGGCGACGGCGAGCCCCTAGACCTCCCGGGCCGCCCGAGGATCGTCGCCTGTCCCGGCCACACCGTGGGGCACGCCGCCTATGTGTTCGAGGACCGGGGTGTCCTGTTCTCCGGAGACGCTCTCGTCACCACGGGCCTGATCGGTGGGGGAGCGGGCCCTCAGCTCCTCCGGCCGGTCTTCCACCACGATCCGGACCTGGCACGCGAGTCGCTGAACCGTTTCGCTTCTCTGGGCACCACCCTCCTGCTCCCCGGCCACGGGGATCCGTGGCGCGGCCCGATCGCCGACGCCGTGAGCCTGGCCGCCCGGTAGGGGAGTCCTTGCACCGCTACCGTTGCCCGATGCGACGCACGATTCTCACCGACGCCTTCGCCCACCACGCCTGGGCGACTCAGACGCTCATCGAAGCCTGCATGCGGCTCGCACCGGAGCACCTGACGGCGTCGACCCCGGGCACTTACGGGTCGATACTGGCGACGCTGCGCCACCTGGTCGGCGCCGACTGCTCGTACCTGCACGCCCTCAGCGGGGGAGAGCTCGCCGCCCCCAACGCCGGCACCATGGATCTCCCCGGCTTGCATGCCACTATGCAGCGCAACGGCGAAGCCTGGGCCACTGTGGCCGCAGAAGACGCCGATCCCGATACCGTCGTCGTCAGGCACCGCGACGACGGCTCCGAAGGCCACGCCCCGAGGGGCATCCGCATCGCCCAGGCGCTGCATCACGGCAGCGACCATCGCAGCCAGGTCTGCACGGTCCTCACCACGCTCGGAGTCGCGCCCCCTGCGATCGACGTGTGGGACTTCGCAGAGCAGGACGGCCGCTTCGAGGAGCTCCCTCCTCCGTCGTGAGCGGCGCCGCGCCCCGAGTGGGCGGGGGTTGGTTCGGATGTGCCGGCCGGGAGCTCATCCCTGTGTACCCGCTGTTTTTGATGCTCATCCCTGCGTACTTGACATAAGCCGCTACTTC
>CAYXHU010000007.1:0-14579 GCA_964464675.1 uncultured Acidimicrobiia bacterium | reverse complement strand
CGTAGCGGATCATCTCCCCCCGGTACCGCTCGTCGAAGTCCATGTCGATGTCGGGCATCTGCCTGCGGCCCGGGTTGAGGAAGCGCTCGAAGATCAACCCGTGCTCCAGCGGATCGAGGTCGGTGATCCGCAGGCAGTACGACACGATCGACCCCGCCGCACTCCCCCGGCCCGGCCCAGTGCGGATGCCTCGCTCGTGGGCGTGACGCATCAGGTCCCAGACGATGAGGAAGTAGGCCGGGAACCCCATCTCCTCGATCACCCTCAGCTCGTACTCGACCCGCTCCAGGACGTGTCCCGGCACCGGGTCGCCGTAGCGGCTGCGGGCACCCTCGTGCACCAGGTCTCGCAGATACGACGCCTCGGTGTGGCCGGCCGGCACCGGGAACTGCGGGAGCAGGATCTTGCCGAACTCCATCTTCAGGTCGGCTCGCTCGGCGATCAGCAGCGTGTTGTCACACGCCCCCGGGAACTCGTCGTCGGGGAACTGCGCCCGCATCTCTCGGGCCGTCTTCACGTGGTAGCCGGAGCCCTGGAACCGGAACCGATCCTCGTCCGCCGCCTGTGCCCCCGTCTGGATGCAGAGGAGCACGTCGTGGATCTCGGCTTGGTCGGCGTGCACGTAGTGGCTGTCGTTGGTCGCCAAGAGCGGCGCCCCCACCCTCTGCGCGACGGTGAGCAGGTCCGGGAGCACCCGCCGCTGTGCAGGCACCCCGTGGTCCATGATCTCGATGTAGAAGTTCTCCTTGCCGAAGATGTCCTGGTACTCGGCCGCCGCGGCCACCGCCGCGTCGAAGTCCCGGGAGATCCCGACGTTCCCCTCTTCGTCGTACGCCTCGGGGGCCAGCAGCTGGGGGATGTGGCCCCCCAGGCACCCGGACCCGGCGATCAGGCCCTCGGCATGCTCGGCGAGCAGCTCCCGATCCATGCGCGGCTTGTAGTAGAAGCCTTCGAGGTAGGCACGGCTGGCCAGCTTCACGAGGTTCGAGTAGCCGGTCTGGTTCACCGCCAGCACCGTCATGTGGTAGCGGATGTCCTCCCGGCGCGCCGGCCTGTCGAACCGCGAACCCGGGGTGATGTAGGCCTCGATGCCGATGATCGGCTTCACGCCCGCCGCGGTCGCCGCCTTGTAGAACTCGACGGCCCCGTACAGGTTGCCGTGGTCGGTGATCGCCGCCGCCGGCTGGCCGTCGCGCGCCACCGCCTCGACGACGTCGCCCACCCGGGCGGCACCGTCCAGCATCGAGTACTCGGTGTGGAGATGGAGGTGAACGAAACCCTCGCCGCGCACCCGATCCGCCTCCGGGAACTACAGACGTGTAAGTGCTCGGACCCTACCAGCCCCGGCGACCCGCCGCGGCGACCCGCCTCCGGCGTGCCGGAACCGGGTTTCGGGGGCGTCGCCGTCGCCTCGTAGAATCGCACGGACCGGTCCACGAGTGGTCCCGGTCCGTCCAAGAAGCTGCACTGCCGAGGAGGGACGAGCATGCGGATCGGCATCCTGACCGGGGGCGGCGACGTCCCCGGACTCAACCCGTGCATCAAGACGGTCGTCATGCGTGCCGCGGAGAAGGGCCACGACGTGCTCGGCCTGAGGCGCGGCTGGGCGGCGCTCGTCGAGGTAAACCCCGACGACCCGGACACCGCCGCCGAGTACACGATGCCGCTCGATCCCTCTGCCGTCCGCACCGTCGACCGCTCCGGGGGCACGTTCCTGCACTCCTCGCGCACCAACCCCTCCAAGGTGGCGACCAAGGAGGTCCCGGAGTTCCTCGCCGACCGCGCCACCGGAGACGACCCGCACGACTTCACCGACCACGCCTTGAAGGTGCTCGAACACCTCGGCATCGACGTGCTGATCCCGATCGGCGGCGACGACACCCTCTCGTACGGGCTTCGGCTCCACGACGAGGGGGTCCCGGTCGTCGCCATCCCGAAGACCATGGACAACGACGTCCACGGCACCGACTACTGCATCGGGTTCTCCACCGCGGTCACTCGCGGCGTGCAGTTCATCCACAACCTGCGCACCAGCACGGGCTCGCACGAGCGGATCGCCGTCATCGAGCTCTTCGGCCGGTACAGCGGTGAGACCTCGCTGATCACCGCCTACCTCGCCGGCGTGGACCGTGCGGTGATCTCCGAGGTCCCCGTGGACGTGAACAAGCTCGCCGCCCTCCTCGCAGCGGACAAGGCGAAGAACCCGAGCAACTACGCGATGGTGACGATCTCCGAGGGCGCCGTCCTCGAGGGCGGGGAGATGGTGCTCTCCGGCGAAGCCGACGCCTACGGCCACCGCAAGCTGGGCGGGATCGGCATGCAGCTCGGCGAAGAGCTCAAGCGCCTCACCGGGCACGGGATCATCTTCCAGCAGGTCGCGTACCTCATGAGGTCCGGGTCGCCCGACTCGCTGGATCTCATGGTCGCCAACAACTACGCCACGATGGCCACCGACCTCGCCACCGAGGGCGCGTCCGGGCGGATGGTCGCACTGCGGGGCGGCACCTACACGAACGTCCCCATCTCGGTGACCAGAGAGGGAGTCAAGCGGGTCGACGTCGACGAGCTGTACGACGTGGACCAGTACCGGCCGAAGATCAGGCACGTGGGCGGCAAGCCCATGTTCCTGTACTGAGAGGGGGGAGCGACCCCGTGAGCGTCATCGGCGTCCTTACTGCAGGAGGCGACTGCCCCGGCCTCAACGCGGTGATCCGAGGGGTGGTGGCACGAGCCGAGCAGGTCGGCGACCACGAGGTCATCGGGATCCTGCACGGATGGGAAGGCCTCATGGAAGGCCGTACCCGCCCCCTGGATCGTGACGACGTGCGCGGCATCCTCGCAACGGGCGGCACGATCCTGGGCACCTCTCGAATGGACCCGTACGTCCACGGTGACGGGTACGACAGCGTGCGGCGAACCGTCGAAGCCAACGACATCGACACTCTGGTGGTGATCGGAGGCGACGGGACGCTGCAGACCGCCCTGAAGCTGGCCGAGGACGGCCTCAGGGTGATCGGGGTGCCCAAGACGATCGACAACGACATCGCCGCCACGGACTTCACCTTCGGGTTCGACACCGCCGTGCAGATCGCCACCGAGGCGATCGACCGGCTCACGACGACCGCCGAATCCCACAACCGGGTGATCCTCTGCGAGGTCATGGGGAGGACCAAGGGCTGGATCGCCGCGTACGCCGGGATCGCGGCGGGAGCCGACGCCATCCTGATCCCCGAGGTTCCGCTCGACCTGGAGGCGGTCGCCAAGATCCTCCGCCGCCGCCACCGGCGGGGCCGCCGCTACTCGATCGTCGTGGTCGCCGAGGGCGTCACTCCCCCGGAGCAGGTCGAACTGCCCAAGGACGCGTTCGGCTTCGAACGCCTCGGCGGCGTCGCCTACCAGATAGCGCCGCGCCTCGAGCACCTCACCGGCTTCGAGACCAGGGTGACCGTGCTGGGGCACCTGCAGCGGGGCGGGACCCCGACCGCGTTCGACAGGGTCCTGGCGAGCCGACTCGGGGTGGCGGCCGCCGACCTGGCCGTGGCGGGCGAGACGAAGCTGATGGTCGCGCTGCGCTCTGCGAAGATCGAAGCAGTGCCCCTCGAGGAGGCATGCGCGCAGATCAGGGGTGTCGATCCCGAGATCTTCGACGTCGCCGAGACCTTCTTCGGCTGACCGTCGGAGGCCGCGCCGAACGGGCGAGCGCCGCGAGCCCCATCCGCCGAGCCCGTTACGGCACCGAGCCGGCTCCCGGGGCACCGAGCGCCTCCACCACGGCTTGCAGATCGTCCGGCAGCGGAGAGGACACGTCGACCTCGTCCCCGGACACGGGGTGCTCGAACCGGAGCCGGCAGGCATGCAGGAACAGCCGCGTCGCCGGGCCGGAGGGACGCCCGTAGCGCTCGTCTCCGGCCACCGGGAGGCCGATGGCGGCCAGATGCACCCTGATCTGATGGGTGCGGCCCGTGTCCAGGCGCACCTCGAGCAACGACACCGACTCCCACGACGCCAGCGTCGTGTAGTGGGTGCGGGACGGCCTGCCGCCCCTGACCACGGCGACCCGGCCCGGCCGGTCCGGGTCCCGGTCGAGCGGGGCGTCGATGGTCCCGGTGGCCGCCGAGGGCTCGCCGAGCACCAAGGCCAGATAGGTGCGGTGCACGCGGCGCGCTGCGATCGCCTGCTGGAGCGCCCGGCGTGTTCCCTCATCGAGGGCGACGACGAGCAGCCCCGAGGTCTCCCGGTCGAGGCGATGCACGATCCCCCACCGGTCCGGTTCGCCGACCCCCTCGATCTGCGGCCATCGTTCCAGGAGACCCGCTGCGAGAGTCCCGCGTCGCCGCCCTGCGCCCGGGTGCACGACGATGCCGCTCGGCTTGTCCACGACTGCGAGATGCTCGTCCTCGTGGCGCACCTCGAACGACACCGGCTCCGGCGCCAGCGCCGGCTCCGCCGGTGGAACCTCGATCTCCATGATCGATCCGGCCGCGACGAGATCGGACACGCCCGGGACGCGACCGTCCACGAGAGCGCCGCCTTCCTCGACGATCCGCCGCGCCGCGGCACGACTCACCCCCGCCACCCGGGCAACGACGAGATCCGCCCGCCTCCCATCGAGTTCCGCGGGGACGACCGCCTTCATGCCCGTTCGGCGCGCAGCGCGAGCAGCACCGCCAGGACGGCACCGATGGTGATCGCCGAGTCCGCGACGTTGAACGTCGGGAAGAAGTCGAAGTCGACGAAGTCGATCACCTTGCCGTCGAGGAGACCGGGACCGCGAGCCACCCGGTCGATCAGGTTGCCGATCGCACCACCGAGCACCAGGCCCATCGCGGCCGACTCCCATCGTCCCTGCAGGCGATGGACGATCAGCACGATGACGACGACGGCCGCCAGCGCCGCCAGTGCGATGATCGGGCCCGCACCGGGGAGCGACCCGAACGCACCGCCGGGATTGCGGACGAGACGGAACTGGAGGAACCCGTCGATGAGCACCACCGGCCCGTCGGACAGGGACGCCACCGCCCACCACTTGGTGAGCTGGTCTCCGGCGACGACTGCCGCAGCGACCGCCAGCGCGAGACGGCGCGCGCTCATCGGCGCGAGGCGGCGCACTCCACGCAGGTCTTCGCGTACGGAAGCACTTCGAGCCGGGCCACCGGGATCGCAGTTCCGCATTCCGCGCAGTCCCCGTAGACGCCGCGTTCCAGGCGATCGATCGCTTCCTCCACCTTGGAGAGCAGGTCCTTGGCGTTCTCGGCGAGCGACAGCTCCTTCTCGAGTTCGAAGGCCAGCGACCCGCCCTCTGCAGTGTTGGGGTCGGGGCTCCGCTCGGAGGAGGTCTCGGTCAGCCGCACCTCCTCCCGCTCGTTCTCGATCTCGCGAATGACCTCGATGAGCCGATCGCGTTCCTCCTCGAGCCTCGACCGGAACCGATCGAGGGTGGACTGAGCAAGGTCTCTGGCCACGCGTCCTCCACTCGGGCGGCGGCAGGCTAGCACGCCGGGCCGCGATCCCAAGGGCCTTAGGACCCGACGCCGGGGGACAAGGGGCTTGTGCTCATGGCCCGGCCAGGTGGGCGGCGAGGCGGTCCCTCGCCGCAGACGGCTCCACCCCCTCGAGCAGCACCCGCTTGCGGCGCGACCCGTGGCCGGCGACCACCCGTCCTCTGCGGACACCGGCCGCCTCGGCGATCACCCGGGCAACGGCTTCGTTCGCCCGGCCCCGCTCCGGCGGAGCGGCCACCCTCACCCGCAGGGCCCCGTCGTGGATGCCGGAGATCTCGGTCCGGGCGGCTCCCGGCACGACCCACACGTCCACGAGCGCGCCCTGCGGATCGGTGCCCACGACCAGGTCCATGCTCCAAGCGTAGGGGCGCCGGGACCCGCTGCTACGATGCTCGGCCACGGCGACGACGGGGACGCGCCGCCCGGAACCGGGGCTCGAGCGAGCCGGCGATTGGTGCGAGGCCGGCGCACGACCGACCGGGGCGGACATCACCCCCGAGCCGCGGGAAGAGCGGAAGCCCCTGCTTCCGGGTAGAACCCGCCGGCCACCTCTCCGAGATGAGGGAAACGAAGCGGCCGCCTCCGAGCGGCAAGCCGGGTGGTACCGCGGGTGCTCCCCGTCCCGGCGGCAGGGACCACGAACGCCGACCGAGGACGACATGGCAGCCGAACCCTTCCAGCGAGTACCTCCCGAAGTCTCCTTCGCGGAGCTCGAACACGAGATCCTCGAGCTCTGGGACGACATCGAAGCCTTCGCGACCTCGATGGTGATCCGCCCGGATTCGAGCGAGTTCACCTTCTACGACGGCCCTCCCTTCCCCACCGGGAGCCCCCACTACGGGAATCTGCTGGCAGGGGTCCTCAAGGACATCGTCCCCCGGTACTGGACGATGCGCGGCCATCGCGTGGAGCGCAGGTTCGGGTGGGACACCCACGGCCTGCCCATCGAGATGGAGGTGCAGAAGGAGCTCGGGCTCTCCGGTCCCGCCGACATCCGCGCCTACGGCATCGACCGCTTCAACGAGGCGTGCCGGGCCCGGGTCATGGCCAACGCCGCCGTGTGGGAGCAGATCACCAGGCGCATCGGACGATGGGTGGATTTCGAGCACGACTACAAGACCATGGACCTGGACTTCATGGAGTCCGTGTGGTGGGTGTTCAAGCAGCTGTGGGACCGGGGCCTCGTGTACCGGGACTTCAAGGTCCTGCCCTATTCGTACGGAGCATCGACTCCCCTCTCCAACTTCGAGGTGAACCTCGGCGAGTACCGCGACGTGGAGGACCCCTCCATCACGGTGCGACTCGAGGTGACCGAGGGCCGCGGGCCCGCCGCCGCAGGGGACCAGCTCCTGATCTGGACGACAACACCCTGGACGATGCCCTCCAACCTCGGCGTCGCGGTGGGACGCGACATCGAGTACGTGCGGGTCGACGCGCCCATCGACGGGCTCGCTGGCCGGTACTGGGTTGCCGCGGAGCGGGCATCCGAGTACTGGGGCGACGAGGTTCCCGCCCCGTCTGCCACCGCGGTCGGGGAGGACCTGATCGGCACTCGTTATCGGCCGGCCCTCGCCTACTTCGAGGACCTCGCCGACGACGGGGCGTTCGTCGTGATCCCCAGCGACGACGTCACCACCGACGAAGGAACCGGCCTCGTCCACATGGCCCCCGCCTACGGCGAAGCCGACTTCCAGGCGTTCCAGGATGCCGGTCTCGACCTCATCGTCGACCCGGTCGACGCCGAAGGCCGGTTCACCGACGAGGTGCCGGACGTCGCCGGAGTGAACGTCAAGGAAGCCGACGGCCGGCTCCTCGAGCTGCTCGACGCCGCCGGTGCGCTGGTCCGCAGCGGCAGGCTGGTGCACTCCTACCCGTACTGCTGGCGCACCGACACGCCCCTCATCTACAAGGCGATCCCCACCTGGTTCGTCGCCGTCACGCGGTTCCGGGAGCGGATGGCCGAGCTCAACACGACGATCCACTGGGTCCCGGATTTCGTCGGGAGCCGCCGCTTCGGGAACTGGCTGGAGGGGGCCCGCGACTGGGCGATCAGCCGCAACAGGTTCTGGGGATCGTGCATCCCGGTGTGGGAATGCGAAGCGTGCCGCGCCCAGGAGTGCATCGGCTCGCTCGACGAGCTCGAAGCCCACTCGGGCAGCCGTCCCGACGACCTCCACAAGCACGTGGTCGATCAGATCACCTTCCCCTGCGCATCATGTGAGGGCACCATGCGCCGCGTCCCCGAAGTCCTCGACGTCTGGTTCGAGTCGGGCGCGATGCCGTACGCCCAGCATCACTACCCGTTCGAGGACCCGGAAGGTTTCGAGCGGCGCTTCCCCGCCGACTACATCGCCGAAGGCCTCGACCAGACCCGGGGGTGGTTCTACACGCTCGTCGTCCACGCCACAGCAATCTTCGACCAGGTGCCGTTCCGCAACTGCGTGGTCAACGGCCTCATCCTCGCCGAGGACGGCCGCAAGATGTCGAAGAGCTTGAAGAACTACCCCGACCCGTTCGAGCTCATCGAGTCCACCGGCGCCGACGCGTTGCGGGCGTACCTGATCAACTCGCCGGTCGTCAGGGCCGACACGTTGCGCTTCTCGGAGAAGGGGGTGCGGGAGGTGGTGCGCACCGTGATGCTCCCGTACTGGAACGCGTACTCCTTCTTCACGACGTACGCGGCCGCGGACCGGCTGACCCGCGACGACCTCACCGCCGCGCCGCCCCCCGCCGAGCGCCCGGAGATCGACCGGTGGATCCTCTCGGTGTTGCAGAGCCTGGTACGGCGGGTGAACACGGAGATGGAGGGCTACTACCTCTACAACGTGATCCCGCCGCTCATCGACTTCGTGGACGACCTCACCAACTGGTACATCCGCCGCTCGCGCCGCCGCTTCTGGGGCCGTCAGGACGCCCCGGAGTCGGGAGCGGAGACGCTGAGCGCCTTCGCCACGCTCTACGAGGTGCTCGTGTCGTTCAGCACGGTGCTGGCACCGGTGCTTCCATTCGTCACCGAGCGCATCTACCAGGGTCTGGTCGTCGCTCACGACGATTCCGCCCCGCGGTCGATTCATCACGTCGACTACCCCGACACCGACACCGGGCTCATCGACACCGGGCTCGAGGCCGCCATGGAGGTGGTGCGCAGCGTGGTCACCCTCGGAAGGGGGCTGCGGAGGACCACGAACCTGCGAACCCGGCTCCCGCTGCCTTCGCTCACCGTGGTGAGCCACGAGGAGCAGGTGAGGAGCTTCGTCGCCGAGCACGCCGACCTGATCGCCGACGAGCTGAACGTGAAAGAGGTGCTGACCTCGGACGACGAGACGGCGCACGCCCACCTCAGGGCCAAGCCCAACTACCGGGCGCTGGGACCGCGTCTCGGCGGCAGGATGAAGGACATCGCCGCCGGAGTCGAAGCCCTCTCGGAGGATCAGGTGGCCGAGGTGATGCGGGGAGGGACGATCACCGTCGCCGGCGAGGATCTCACCCTCGGCGACCTCGTCGTGAGTCGGGAGCCGCGGGCCGGCATCGTGGTGGCCGCCGACGAGCGTTTCGCCGTCGCCCTCGACACCAACCTGTCACCCGAACTGGAGCAGGAGGGGCTGGCACGCGAACTGGCCAAGGCGGTCCAGGCGCTGCGACGCGATGCCGGGCTGGAGGTCTCCGACAGGATCCGGCTCACCTGGGACAGCCCGTCGGACCGGGTGGCCGGGGCGATGACCGCGCACGGCGGGTGGATCGCAGGAGAGGTGCTGGCGGTGGCCGTAGAGCGAGGCGCGCACCGGGATGCGGCCCGCGTCGAGGTCGACGGCCAGCCCGTGGACTTCGCGGTGCAGCGCGCCTGAACGGCTCAGAGGCTCAGCGGATGGGAAGCTGGCGCTCACCCCATCCGCGCTCCTCCTAACGACAGATCACCGACGCCAGGACGTTCAGCCCGATGATGAGCACGAGCGGGGACAGGTCGAGCCCCATGCCTCCGAACCGAACCGGAGGCAGGATGGAGCGGATCGGGGCGAGCACCGGCTCCGTGACGGCGCGCAGTGCGCTGCGCACTCTGGCGACCGGATGGTCGAAGGACACCGGCACGTACTCCAGGATGATGCGCGCCAGGATCACGAGCGAGTAGGCCCAGATGATCGTGCAGACGATGCTCACGGTCAGCCGGCTTCGGGCGCCTGGTAGTAGCCGAGCTCGGCGAGGCGGTGCCGCTCGTCGCGACTGATGTTGACGTTGGCCGGGGACACGAGGATGACCCCCTGGCCGATCTTGCGCATCGAGCCGCTCAACGCGTAGGTGAGCCCGCTGGCGAAGTCGACCAGGCGGCGCACCATGGCCGGTTCCACCTGTCTGAGGTCGAGGACCACTGGAATGCTCGCCCTGATGTGGTCGGCGAGTTGCTGCGCGTCGGTGAACGAGGACGCGGTGATGATCTGGGATTCGATCGATGTCTCCTTGAGGGTGCGCACCGTCTGCGGCTCCGAGTAGGTTCGTGAGGATTCCGTCTCCGGAGCGACTCGGCGACGCGCCGTGAGCGGAGGGTCGACCCTGCGGCCGGAGACCGCCGCATACCCGGGAGCGTGGACTTCGTAGGTCGGCCTGCCGCGTTCCGTGCGGCGTGCCGGCTCTTCACGGACCACGGGATGCTCGCCGGTGGCACGCCGTCCCGCGTGCGGGTCCGGCTCCGGCTCGTATGCTTCGGCGGCCTCGTCCTCATCGACGAGACCCAGGTAGAACAAGGTCTTCTGCCAGAGGCTCACGGTCTCACCTGCCCTCCGGGAACGGCCCAAAGATAGCCCGTCCGACCCGCAAGATCGTGGCACCTTCCTCGACCGCTACCTCGTAGTCGTCCGTCATGCCCATCGACAACTCACGAACGCCCGGCCATCGCTCCGCGAGCCGATCGCGCAGACGCGCCAACTCGCGGAAGACCGGCCGCACCTCTTCGGGGTCCTCCACCAAGGGTGCCATCGTCATGAGACCGCGCACGTCGAGGCCCATCGCGACCGCTTCGCCGACCAGCCCCGCGGCCTCTCCGGGAGCCACACCGGCCTTCTGGTGCTCCCCGGCAACGCTCACTTCGACGAGCACGGGCGGAGGCGTGCCCGACCCCTTCGCCCAGTACGACACGAGGTCGGGCCTGTCCAGGGAGTGCAGCAGGTGGGTGACCGGGCGCACCCGGCGCACCTTGTTGCCCTGCAGTCTGCCGATGAAATGCCACCTGATGTCGGAGGGGAGGCGGACGGCTCGTTCGGCGAGCTCTCCGGCCCGGTTCTCGCCGAAGTCCCGGTGCCCCTCCCGGTAGGCGGCCAGTACGTCGTCGTCGGTGGCCGTCTTGCTCACCGCGACCAGCAGGATCCCGCGTGGGTCTCGTCCGGCACGCTCCGCGGCCTCTCGGATCCTGGAACGCACTCCGCTCAGGCGTACGGCAGCCATGCCACCCCCACTTGACGTTCGTCGGTCCCGTCCCTCCGATAGGAACGGTAGGCCGGGTCACAGCGTGTGCACGCCGCCGCGTCCCACACCTCGAGCCCCTCGACCTGGCGCCGGATCGACCCGGGCAGGTCCACGCTCGTCGTGCCGCGGCTCGTCGTCGTCACCCACTCGTCGTCGAAACGCTCCGCCACATCGGCGCCCACTTCGAAACAGCACGGTCCGATGCCCGGACCGATGGCGGCCCGCGCCACCGGGATGCCCGCCCCGCTCATCGCCGCCCGCAGCGTCGCGACGACGCCCAGAACCACACCTCGCCACCCGGCATGGGCGATGCCGACGCCGCCCGGGCCCTCCAGGACCACCGGGAAGCAGTCCGCGGTGGCCACCGCGATTGGCAGTCCGGGGATCGTCGTGAACGCGGCGTCTCCCTCACCGAGGTCGCCGGCGTGCCGAGCGGCCATCACCTGCGCCCCGTGCACCTGTCGCAGCCATGCCCACGCGGCGGGGATGCCGAGGGCGGCGGAGATGTCGGCGCGGGCCGCCGCTTCGTCGCGCCCGTTCCCGTCCGCCGCGTTCCCGAACGCAGCGCCGGCGAAGCCGGCCGGCAGGATCATCCCTTGAGGAAGTCTGGGATCTCGAAGTCGTCCCCGCCCTCGGGCTCGAGTTCCGGCGCCTCCTCGAACTCGCCGGTCTCCCGGCGTTCGACACGGGGTCGTGTGGCTTGGGGGCTGCGCACCCCGGGGCGAGCCGCGGCCGCCTCCCGGCTGAACCCGGCGGCGATCACCGTCACCCGCATCTCGTCGCCCATGGCGTCGTCCACGATGGCTCCGAAGATGATGTTGGCGTCCGGGTCGCAGTGCTCGGACACGTGGGTGGCCGCATCGTGCACCTCGTGCAGCGTCATGCTCGAGGGGCCGGAGATGGACAGAAGAACGCCGCTGGCGCCCTCCATGGTGGATTCGAGCATGGGGCTGGCCATCGCCTTCGTGGCCGCCTGAACGGCGCGCGCCTCTCCGGTGCCGCGCCCGATCCCCATCACCGCGCCGCCGGCCCCGGCCATCACCGACCGGACGTCGGCGAAGTCGACGTTGATGAGGCCCGGGGTGGTGATGAGGTCGGTGATCCCGCCGACGCCGTGCAGGAGCACCTCGTCGGCGAGCCGGAACGCCTCGACCATCGGCATGCTCTGATCGGCCAACTCGAGGAGCCGCTGGTTGGGGATCACGATGAGCGTGTCGACCGCCTGGCGCAGCGCCTGGATCCCGGTCTCGGCCTGTACGGTGCGGCGCCGCCCCTCGAAACCGAACGGTCGGGTCACGACGGCCACCGTGAGCGCCCCGACCGAGCGGGAGATCTCGGCGATGATCGGGGCGCCTCCCGTCCCGGTGCCGCCCCCTTCCCCGGCGGTGATGAACACCATGTCCGAGCCGCGCAGGGCGTCCTCGATCTCGTCACGATGCGCTTCAGCCGCTTCGCGGCCGACGTCCGGGTCGGCTCCCGCTCCGAGGCCGCGGGTGATGTCTCGTCCGATGTCGAGCTTGATATCGGCATCCGACATCAAGAGCGCCTGGGCGTCCGTGTTGACGGCGACGAACTCCACCCCGCGCAACCCCGACTCGATCATCCGGTTGATCGCGTTGACGCCTCCGCCGCCGACGCCGACCACCTTGATCACGGCGAGGTACGACTGCATGCCCGGTGTCTCGGTCGCCACGGCCTGCTCCCTTCGAGCTCAACGCGAGATCGAGCCCTCGGTCGTACCGCTACCGAGCCGGCACGAAGAGGCAGGGCTCCACCTCCGGGAGAAGTGTACCCCTCGCGCCTTCGGAGTCCGGCTATCCGCCGGCGCTTCCCTCGCCCTCGCCCTCACCTTCGACCTCAGGATCAGACCCTCCCTCCGTACCCGGTGGGATCACTGCGGGACGGCGGGGCGCCACGAGGTCGATCACCGCGCCGAACGGGAGGGACGTGTCTTCGAGCAGTTCCTGGAGCACGAGCGCCTTGTCCCCCAGGTCGACCGGCGCTCCGAGCCGAACCCGGTGCCCGGGGATCTCCAGCCAGAGCTCGCTTCCCTCCAGGAGCAGCTCGGCCTGGGTGGCGAGGGACGCGTCGAGCACATCGGCCATGCCGACGATCTCCGACCACGCGGCCTCCTCGGGCAGGTCCCCGGCCGGGCGGTCCGGCGCGACCAGGTAGGCGCGCAGCACGGAGCGGTCCGGCTGATCTGCGACCCGCACCACCGTGCCGTCGCCCGCCACGAGCATCCACGAGGCCGTGCCCTCGATCCACACCACCGGGCGCCGCTCCAGCACCTCGACCACGAGCCGATCCGGGAACACCCGCTCCACCCGCACGTCCCGCACCCAGGGATCGGCGAGCACCGCCCGTTCGATCTCCCCGGTGTCCACCCAGATCATGATCGCGCCGGGGCCGACGCCCGTCCCGGCCACCAGAGCAGCCACGTCGGCTCGCTCCGCGCCGAGGATCTCGATCCCGTCCACCGAAAGCCATGGGGAATGCAGGACCCAGGCGATCGCCCCGGCCAGCACCACGCCGCCGGCGGCGAGCCACGGCCACACCCGGCGACGGACCTTCACCGGCCCAGGATCGTGCCCGATCACGCTCACCGGGCGTCTCCCGAGAACCGCCCGACGAACCGAACCTCCGGCTCGAGCAGCACGCCGGATTCCTCGTAGACCCTGCGGCGCACCTCGGCGACCAGATCGTGGACGTCCTGAGCGGTCGCCCCTTCGCCGGCCACGAAGAAGTTGGCGTGGCGCGCCGACACCGACACGGCACCCACCCGGAACCCCTTGAGGCCCAGCGAGTCGATGAGGCGCCCCGCCGAGTCGTTGGGAGGGTTCTTGAAGACGCTGCCGGCGTTCAGCGTTCCCCCCGGCTGGTGCTCGCGCCGCCATGCCGTGATGGCGCGCATCCGCTCCTCGGCGTCGGCCCGTGCCCGCGGCACCGTTCGGAACACTGCTGCGGTCACGACCTCGTCTCCGCCGACCTCGGAGTGCCGGTACGACATCCCCAGGTCCGACGGGCCCGCCTCCCGCACCCTCCCGGTCCGCACGTCGGCGATCCGGGCGGTGACCAGCCACTCGGCCGTGTCGCTGCCGTGGCACCCGGCGTTCATGCAGACCGCCCCGCCCACCGAGCCGGGTATCCCCACGTAGAACTCCAGACCTCCCCGATCCGCCTCGGCGGCCCTCCTGGCCAGCACGGGCAGCGGCAGCGCACCCCCGGTTCGGCACGTCCCGTCGGCACCGATCTCCAATCCCCCCAAACCGGGGCCGGGCCGGACGACGACGCCGCGGAACCCCAGATCGGAGATCACGACGTTGCTGCCGCGCCCGAGCACCACGACGGGAACGGGAGCCGGCTCCTCGGCGAGCGCGGCGGCGAGCCGAATGAGGTCGTCTTCGGAATCTGCCTCGAGCAGCCAGCGAGCCGGGCCGCCGAACTTGTACGTGGTCAACGCGGCCAGCGGGGCACGCTCGGTCAGCACCCCGTCTGCGACCAGCTGCGCGAGACCGGTCATGGCAGTTCGCCGACCAACCCCGCGAGCTCGTCGGCGATCAGGGTGATGTCCCCGGCGCCCATCACCAAGATGGCATCGCCGGCAACCGCCAGCTCGGCGAC
>CAYXHU010000006.1:0-15137 GCA_964464675.1 uncultured Acidimicrobiia bacterium | reverse complement strand
CTCGTTGGTCTCCGGATCGTACTGGACAAGCCCTGTGAACAGGGCGCGCAGCGCCTGGATGCCGTTCGACTCGTTCGACGTGGTCGGGAACAGGTGCTCCGGCTCGGAGAGCTGCACCGACACGAAGCCGTCGTCGCTCGTGATCCGGGTGACGCCGAGGTCGCTGTACGAGTCGTAGAACACGTCGCCGATGCCTTCGGTGTAGACGAACTGGTTGGTCCGGAACCACACCGGGGCGATCGGGACGTCGACGCACAGCATGTCTTCGGCGGCCTGGTAGAAGGGGATGCCGGCGGCGAGTGCGCCGCTGGCGGCGACTGCGGCCTTCCCCTCCGCCAACGTCGCGTCGAAGTCGGGGTTGTCGTAGAAGGTGTTGTTCGACCCGATCGGCGGGACGTTGTACGAGGCGTAGAGCGGCTCGAGGAAGTTGAGCGGCGACGGGTAGTCCTGCCCCCATCCGAGGCGGAACGGGCCCGTGGCGCCCTGCTCGTCGAGCAGCGGGTTGTACTCGGAGAACTCCATCGTCTCGAACGTGATGTCCTCGACGCCGAGGGTGTTCCGCCACATGTTGGCGACCGCTTCGACCCATTCCTCGTGGCCGCCGCCGGTGTTGAACCAGACGACGATCGAGTCGAGGCCGCCGGTGGACTCCCACAGCGCCTGCGCCTCGTCCGGGTTGTAGTCCCAGTTGTCGCAGACGTGCTCGCGGGCCCCGTCGAAGATCGGCGGGATCGTCGAGAACGCCGCGACGCGGGTGTTGGCGTAGATCTGCTCGATGATGAGGTCGCGGTCGATGGCCATCGACAGCGCCCGGCGGATGTCGACGTTCTCGTACTCGGGCAGGTACGACGGGAAGCCCATGTAGGTGAACGACGTAGACGACGACAGGCCGTACCGGTCGCCGAACTCCTCGGCCGCCGTGGCGATCTGGTCGGTCGGGAGTGCCGGCCCGAGGACGTCCAGGTTGCCGGCCCGGACCTCGTTGAAGGCCGTGTTGAGGTCATCGATGATCGTCCACTCGAGGAACTCGATCTGGGCCGGGTCGGGCCCCTGGTAGTCCTCGTATCGCGTCATGGGGATCCGCACGTCGTGCTCCCAGTCGCCGTCCATCATGAACGGCCCGTTGCCGATGGGATGCTCCTCGTAGGCTTGTGGGTCTTCGAAGGCGGCGCTCGGCAGCGGGAAGAACGCCGCGTACGCCAGCTTGAGCGGGAACTCCGGGTCGGCTTCGACGAACTCGATCGTGAAGGTCAGGTCGTCGATCACGTTGAGCCCGGAGAGGCCTGCGGTCTCGCTGGGTGTCGTGGTCGTCGCTCCACTCGTGGTGGTGGAGCCGGCTGCGGTGGTCGTGGTCTCGCCGGCCGAGGTCGTCGTGGCCGCCGTGGTCTCGGTGGACCCGGTGCCTTCGTCGCCTGCGTCGTCGCCGCACGCCGCGGCGAGCAGCGCGATGGTGAGGGCCACGACGGTCATCCGCCGGAAGGAGAATGGTCGTTTCACTGTTATTCCTCCGCTTCGTTCGTGTGCACCTCGCAGGCCGTCGAGACGCGCACCTGGTAACAAGGTATGGCGGAGCAGGTGTCGCCGGGATAACGCGGCGTTATGTCGCGCGTGGGACGAGCCCGGTGCAGAGCCTCGATCCGAGGCGAACTCGGTGGCGGTGTTCCCCCGGGGCGCGAAATCCTTCGAAGTGTCGGTCCGGGGTCGTACGCTGGCGGCGATGCTGGGCGAGCGCGAGAAGGCCGTCCTCGAGTTCGAGGGTTCCTGGTGGCTGTATCCGGGCCCCAAGGACCGGGCGATCCGGGAGCACCTCGGGATGAGTTCGACGCGCTACTACCAGGTGCTGCGCCGGCTCCTCGACGATCAGGAGGCGGACGGCTACGCGCCGCTGGTCGTTCGCCGGCTCCGCAGGATTCGCGAAGCAGACCGGCGTCGGCGAGTGGAGCAGCGGATCGGCGGACCCCAGCAGGGCGGCTGATCGGTGTCCGTGCCCGGCCCCGACACGGTCGGCGGCTTCCGCAAGGTGGGGATCATCGTGTGGAGCCTGCTCGGCACCCTGCTGCTGCTCGGCGCCATCGGCTGGGTGCTCGTCCGCTTCGCGTTCTTGCTCCCTGCGATCGTGCTGGCGCTCGTGGTCACGTTCGTGCTCAACCCGGTCGTCACCCGGCTCCAGGAGCGGGGCGTGGCGCGGTGGATGGGCTCGTGCCTCAGCTACCTGGTCCTCGCAGGCCTGCTCACCCTGATCGGGTTCCTGGTGCTGCCGAGCATCGCCGACCAGGGCCGGCAGCTCGCCGACGACTTCCCGTCGATCTACGACGAGCTCGTCGTCGACATCGAGAACCTCGCCGACCGCTTCGGCATCGACGCCGACTTGCCCTCGTACGAGGAGTTGAGGGACCGCATCGAGGAGCAGCAGGACGGCTTCTTCGAGGACCAGCTGGGCCGCATCACCGAGATCACCCTCGGGGTGATCGAGACCCTGCTGCTGGTGATCATCGGCCCGGTGATCGCCTTCTACCTGCTGCTCGATCTCCCCAGCGTGCGCAGGGCGTTCATGGCCCTCGTCCCGGATCGTCAGCGCGCCGAGGTGGCCTACGTCGGGCGGGAGCTGGGCAGAGTGGTCGGCGGCTTCCTACGCGGACAGGTGCTGGTGGCGCTCATCGTCGGCGTGATGACCTCGGTGGGCTTCCTCATCATCGACCTTCCGTTCTGGCTGCTCATCGGGCTGATCGCCGGGTTCCTCAACATCATCCCGTTCGTGGGGCCCTGGGTAGGAGGGGCGCTCGGCGTCGGGGTCGCTCTGGCGACGCGTGACCCGCAGACCGCGGTGTGGGCCGGCCTGGTGGCGCTCATCGTCCAGCAGATCGACAACCACTTCGTGAGCCCGACCGTGCTGCGCGTCACCGTGCGAATCCACCCCGGGGTCATCATCCTCGGCTTGATCGCCGGTGGATCGCTCTTCGGCTTCTGGGGGCTGGTGCTCGCCGTCCCCGTCATGGCCGCCACCAAGATCCTCACCGGCCACTACTGGCGGACCCGGGTGCTGGGCCAGACCTGGGAGGAGGCCAGCGAGGCGCTCATCAGAGAGGGTGAGGCGCCCGAGACCCTGCTCTCCAGGGCGCTGCGCCGGACCGGGGAGCACCGGGTGATCCCTCCGGAGCCCGAGGAGGAGGAGCAACCCGACGGTCGGCCCGGCGAGAGCTGACACAGCCGGCCGGTACCCTGAAATCGCGACCTGGAGGGAGGAGCGATGACCGAGGAACTCGCCGCACGAGACGCCTATCTGCGAGAAGCCGACGCAACGGTGACCGACGTGCGCGACGAGGGGATCGTGCTCGACCGGACCGTCTTCTACCCGCGCGGTGGCGGCCAACCCGGCGACACCGGGATCCTCGAGTGGCCCGGGGGCTCGGTGGCGATCATCGACACGGTGAAGCGCTCCGGTGAGGTGCTCCACGTGCCGGACGGCGAGCCGCCGGCGGTGGGTACGACGGTGACGGCCCGGATCGACTGGGACCGGCGTCACCTGCTCATGCGCACCCACACCGCCCTCCACGTGCTCTCTGCGGTCGTGTGGCGCGACTACGGCGCCAAGGTGACCGGCGGCAACATGGAGCCAGGCAGAGCTCGCATGGACTTCGAGCTGGAGTCCATCTCCGCCGAGTTCGGCCGGGAGGTGGAGCGGCGCCTCAACGATGCGCTCGGCGAAGGTCACGAAGTCAGGGTGCTGTTCCTCCCGAGGTCCGAAGCCCTCCAGGACCCCGAGCTGATCCGCACCAAGGTCAACCTGATCCCCGAGTCCGTGGACCCGATCCGCGTCATCGACATCGGCACCATCGATCGCCAGGCGGACGGGGGCACCCACGTTGCCGACACCTCCGAGGTCGGCCCGGTGCGGGTGGTGGGCACGGAGAGCAAGGGCAAGGGGAACAAGCGCATGCGCATCGAGCTGGCGGGCTAGCGCACGTAATGCTCGACGTCCTGCTGATCGGGGCCCTCGCCCTGCTCCTCGTGAGGGGGTGGTACCGGGGGTTCGTTCGCGAGGCGATGGACCTGGCCGGGCTGGTGCTGGGCACCGTGCTGGCTTTTCGGCTCGCCGGCCCGGTGGGCTCGATCATCGGGTCCATGTCGGGGATGTCGCCCGACGCGGCACGCCTCACCGCCTGGATCGTGGTGTTCGTCGCCGCAGGCATCGGGGCGGCGGTGGCGGCCCGGGCCATCGAGCGGGCTGCACGGATGCCCGGGCTCAACCTCATGAACCGGGTCGGCGGCGCCGGCCTGGCGATGGCCTGGGGCCTGTTCGTCGCCACGCTGGCGCTGTCGCTGGCCGTGATCCTCCCGATGCCGGACGCGGTCGCCGATCAGATCGACGACTCGGCGATGTCGCGGACCCTCACCGACCCGGACGGATTCGCCCAGGAGGTGTTCACCGGGCTGTCCGGCGACCGGATCGTCGAGGCGCTCATCAACCTGCGCCACCTCGTGGGAGACCGCAGGGTGGTCGTCGAGGACGGCGAGACCGTGGAGTTCCCGCCCGTGGCCGGCTCCGACCTCGACATCGACCCCGCCGGGGCTCTCGAGGTCTACGAGCTGCTCAATCGGGCACGGGTCGACGAGGGCCTCGATCCGCTGGCCTGGAGCCCGGCTCTGGCCGAGGTGGGGCTCGGGCATGCCGCCGAGATGTACACCGAGGGGTATTTCGCCCACGTCTCGCCCGCCACCGGCACCGTGGGCGACCGCCTCGGTGAGGCCGGCGTCCCCTTCGTGATCGCCGGGGAGAACCTCGCGCTGGCGGCGACGCCCGACGACGTGCACCTGGGGCTGATGTCCAGTCCCGGGCATCGCCGCAACATCCTGGAGGGATCCTTCCGAAGGGTGGGGATCGCCGTGGTCTCCGGTCCGCTGGGCTTGATGACCGTTCAGGTGTTCACGGGCTGAGCGGCCCCTCGAGCAGCTCGGCGACCGCGTCCGGGACGTCGGGGAAGTCGTCGGGCCCGCCGGTGAGGACCGCCCCGAGCCGTGCCGCCCGAAGGGCTTCTGCGAGCGCAGGGCGCGCCGTGACGACGATCACGTCTCCGGCCGCAGTGCCGAGGGCCGCGGCGAGACGGCGGATCACCCTCGGCGTCACGGTCGGGCCGAACCCTGCCGACGTGGCCACACTGTCGAAGAACTCGGTGAGCGCCAGTTCGTCCATCGCCCTCCGGAGCTGTGCCGCCGGCCGATCCCCGTCTGCGATGGCCGCCAGCCGGAACCCGGAGTAGAGGTCTTCGAGGGCGTCGATCGCCTCGGAGGCGGCGCGCACATCGGACGCGTCCCGGCCCTCCCACGTGAGGAGGGCCGGGACGAGGTCTACGACGATCAGGGTCACTCGGCGGGAGGTGGCGGCATGGGCGGCGTCTCGCCGGTCGGGGCCTCTGGTGCCGCCGGGGCGGCTGCCGGGGTTCCGCCGGACCGTCCGCGCAGCACCACGAAGGCGATCGCGGCCACGACCACGACGACGATCACGACGATGAGCCAGATCGGGAAGCCGCCGCCGTCGCCGGCCGGCTCCTGGGTCGGGTCGGACTCGGCCTGGATGTCGAGCGTTCCGCCGAAGATCGGCACCACCCAGGTGAGCGTGTTGCCGTCCTGGCTGTCGGCGTTGTGGCTGAGGATGCGCCCCGGCAGGGTGAGGCGGATGCTCGCGGAGACCGACTCCTCGAAGATCTCGGGGTCGAAGCCCTCGGCCTGCTCGCCGAGTTCCTCGGCGTCGGCGGTGCCGCTGACGGTGACCCGGTCCTCGGTGACCGTCACGTCGAAGGTGTTCACCAGGGCGTTCTCGTTCCCGAGCAGGCCCTGCTCGAGCTGCTCGACGCTGTCGAATGGCGCCTCGATGAGGAAGAACGTCATGTCGCCGCGGGTTTCCTCCGACGTGGTGGCGCCGGGGATCTCGGCGAGGTCGTTGCCCTCGAAGGGGTCGGCGCCGCCCTGGAGCAGCAGGTCTTGGGCCTCCTCGTCGAACCCGAGTTCGGCGACGAGGACCCCGCTGCCGTCCGCCTCGATGGTCGCGGCGAAGTTCGTCTCGATCTTGCAGGCTGCGGTGACCAGAGCCAATACCGCAGCCAGCAGCAGGATTCTGCGCATGTCGGCCTTTCAGGTGGATGTGACCGGAGCAGCCTACTGCTGCTCCATCCCGACTGGCATTCGATTCCCGATACCCTGAGGCGGCCATGGACGATATCGCTGCGGCGCTCCACAGCGCCCTCCTCGCCGCCTTCCGGCGGACGGTTGCGGCTCGGATGGCCGCGGCGGGGATCCCCGAGCCGGACCGCTTCGACGACGCTCTCGCCGCCGGGGAGACCTGGCTCGACGGTGCGCTGCGGGCGGTGCTCGAACGGCCCTTCCCCGAGCAACGCCGCTCCCCGCTCGAAGTGTTCCAGGAGGCGATGCGGTTCCCGACGGAGGCGCTGGAGACGGCGGGCGTCGAGCCGCCCGAGCGTGACGCGGCCGCCGCAGCGGCACTTCCCGGTGATCGCTACGACCTGGCGCCGGCCTCGTCGCAGGACCTGGGCGAGGAGGCGTGGCGGGCCCACCTGGCGTGGGGCGCCGCAAAGGCCCGCGCCATGTCCCGGCCCGCGGTGGGCCTGCTGTCGTCGAACCTCATGGACCGGACCAGGGTGGAGGCGGCCGCGTCGGCCGCCGGCTACTCGGTCCTCGTCTGGCGGGACGGGTCCGCCGTCGGCGGCGAGCAGGGGGCCCGGCTCCCCGCAGTGGCGTTCGTGGATCTCGCCCACGAGGACGCCGACGACGTGATCCGGACGCTGGCCGGCCGCGGGGTGCGGGCGATCGGCTACGGACCTCACGTGGACGACTTCGCCATGGTGCGGGCCCGTTCACTGGGGGCGGCGGATGCCCTGGCCAGGTCGCAGTTCTTCAGGACGATCGGCGACCTGCTGCCCGACCTGGTGTGATCCCGGCCCTTACCGCTCCGCGTATCGCGGTGGTGCCGATCGCCGCGAACACCAGCACGGCTCCGGCCCACTGCACCCCCGACGGCGCCTCGCCGAAGATGAGCCCGGCCCACAGCATGGTGGCGGCCGGCTGGGCGAGGAGCAGCGCAGAGGTCTCCAAGGCGGCCATGCGGGGCAGGGCGTGGGTGATGAGGAGCCACGACAACACCTGGCTGCCCAGGGCGAGGAGGGCGAGCCAGCCGTGCGCCGGCCAGGAGGGAACGAGCGTGAACCCGGGATCGAAGCCTGCGGCGACGAGCGACCCGGCGAATGCGCCTGCGGTGGCGTCGAACAGGGGGCCGGCGGCGGGTGCCAGGTGGCCGCGATTCGAGTGGCGGAAGGCCAGCAAGAACGCCGCATACGCCGTGGCGGCCACCATGCCGAGGAGCACGCCCGCCACCGGGTTGCTGCCGTAGGCGTCCTCCTGCCCGAGCCCCGAGAGCAGCGCCACCCCGAGCAACGCGAGCGGGATCATCGCCAGCGCCGTGCGGCTGGGTCGCTCCCGATACGCGGCCCAGGCGACCACCCCCACCAGCGGAACCTGCAGGTTGGCCATGAGCGTGGCCATGCCAGCCCCGATCAGGCCGATCGAGGTGTGCCACGCGGCCAGGTCGACGGCGAGCAGCAGCCCGGCCGCGAACGCGAGCCCCCGGGTGGCGGGCGGCCGGTCGTCCCTCGACCGGGTCGCCCGGTATGCCAGGTACAGGGCGGGGAGGGCGTACCCGGTGCGGAACACGGCCGCCGTGGTGGGCGCCACGTCGGCGAGCCTGACGAAGATCGCCGAGAACGAGATCCCGATCGTGCCTGCCAGGGCGATGAGTCGATGCACGCTGCGGCACGGTAGTGGCCGGGTGGTGGCCCGGCGTCTCGGGGGGCGAAGCCCCCGGGCAGTGGTTCAGGGAGCACTCCGGCGGGCCGATGGATTCTGCACGGGTCGCACGCCCAGACCCGCCGAGGTGAACGTGGATCGGCCCCGAGTGACCGGGTCTGTCGTGCTGTCGGTTCTCAGCACGCTGAGCATTGTTGCCCTCGTCGTCGCATCGGCGTCGGGGCTGCTGCTCATCATGCGCGCCTCCAGTCCGTCACCGGAGACGGTGATTCGCACCGTGCCCGAGGCGGGCCCCGGGATCGTCGTCCTCGAGCCGGTCGATGAGATCGGGCCCGGGGTGTTCACACCCCCGATCGCGGTCGACCTGGGTCTCGATCCTGCGCTCCTGGCCGCACCGCCCGTGGATCCGGCCGACCTGCTGTCGCCGAACGGCCGGGGCTCGGCCGCCGACCTGCTCGCCTCCGGGGGCTTCGGCTGGCAGGTCGTGCTGCTGCGACGAAGCGGCGACTCGCTGCGGATCTCCGATCTCCGGCGGATCGCCGGCGACGTCTTCGGGCTCGAGGCGACGCTGTCCGACCTCGACGACCGCAACGGCGACGGCTTCGACGACGACGGCTCGTTCACGCTCGAGGCTTCGGACGGTTCTGCGGTGTGCATCAGGCTCGGCTCGCAGCGGACGCTGGCGATCGCCCAAGGGCTGCAGGTGGACGTCGACGGGGCCGCCGCGCACGGGTACTCGTGGAATCCGGAGGGGCCCTGCTCGGGGGGCGACGATCCGGCGGGCGCCGGCCCCGTCACCGGCGGCACCGCCGGGGTGTTCGGGGGCACGGTGCTCGGAGACGTGTGCGACGTCGGGGCGCTGAGCGTCTCGCTGCAGTCCACCCCGGGCCTCGCCGAGGAGTGGGCGGGCGTGCAGGGCATCGGGTCCGATCAGCTCGACGAGTTCCTCGCCGGGCTGACTCCGGTCGTGGTGCTCGACGACACCGCGGTGACCGACCACCGGATCGAGGGGTCCGAGAGCGTGCCCAGGCAGGCGGTGCTGCAGCGGGGCACCGCGGTGCTGGTGGACCGCCGGGGTCTCCCTGTGGTCCGCTGCCTGTCGGGGAGCCCGCTGCGGCCCCCGCAGCCACTGCCGGCCGTTCCCTCCTTCCGGGGCGTGGCGTGGCCGGGCTTCCGGCTCGGGTTCGTCCGGGACATCGAACCGGCACCGGGGGCGCTCTCGGAGTTCGTGCTCGTGGACATCGCCAGCGGCGACGCGATCCGCCGGACCGCCGGCGCGGCGGGCGCCCCCGGTGCCTTGGCGGGACCGATCTTCGAGCCGGACGTCCTGGCCTCGGGCGAAGAGCCGTAGATGACCGCCGTCTCTCTGCACGGGGGCGAAAGCGGCACGGAGCCGATAGGCTGCAGCGCCATGACGCAGATCGACCCGGCCGCCCGCTTCCACGACGCTCTCGACATCTGCACCGGCTACGTCGCCGGTGTCTTCGACCTCTCGTCACGGGGAGGGTCGGAGTACACGCTCGTGGTCAAGGGACGGTCCGCCGCGCACCTGCGCAAGCTGGCGACCCGCGTCTCGGACGCCCTCGACGCGTTCCCGGAGGGTGAGGCCCCGGACGGCTCGGATCCGTGGCTGGTGGTGGACGCCGACGACGTGGTCGTCCACCTGCTCACCGAAGGTTCCCTCGGCAGGTACGGGCTGGTGGATCTGTTCCGGGAGCACTCCGAAGAGTCATCCGACGTGTTCGCAGTGGTGGCTGCAGAACGCCTGGCACAGGTCCGGGAGCAGCGCCGAGCCGGCTGACCGGCAGGTCAGGCCTCCAAGGGCCAGACCCGCCGCAGCGTCCAGTTCACCCGCTCGCCGGGCCGCAGCATCACCCGTCCCGGGGAGCGGACGACGATTGCGCCTCCCGGCGTGTCGAGGCGCACGTCGGTGTGCGGGCCCCGGAACCACGACTCGACGGCGACGGCCGTGAGCGGTCCCCCGAGGTGCGCCCAGTCGGGACGGACCGCCACGACGTGGTGACCGTCGTCCGGGAACGGTTCCGCGAGGGTCGATGGCTCCGACCCGACGACGGCGATGCCGCCCCGGACCTCGATCTCGAGCACCGACACCGGCCCGGTCAGCTCGGCGGCCCACCGATCCACCGGCTGCTCGTAGGCCTCTGCAGGGCTCCCCACCTGGACGAGCCGTCCGTCGCGGATGAGCGCGACCCGGCCGGCGACAGCGAGGGCTTCGTCGGCGTCGTGGGTCGCGTACACGGCTGCTGCTCCGGTGTCGGCACGGCGGGCCGCCACCTCTGCCTGCACCGCACGGCGGGTTGCGGCGTCGAGGTGAGCGGTGGGCTCGTCGAACAGATACACCGCGGCGTGGCGGGCGAGGGCACGGGCCAGGCCGACCCGCTGCTGCTGGCCGCCGGACATCTCGGCCGGCCTGCGCCCTTCGAGCCCGGCCATGCCCACCGCCCGAAGGAGCCGCCCCGCCTCCTCCCGCGCCGCGTCGGGGTCGCGTCCCGCCGCGCGGAGTGGGAACGCCACGGTCTCCAGGGCGTCGAGGTGGGGCCACAGGGCATAGGACTGGAAGACGAACGCGACGTCGCGCCGTTCCGGCGGCTCGTGCACCCCGGGGCCGGACACGTCCCGGCCGGCCACGGCGATCCTCCCGGTGGACAGCGGCACGAACCCGGCGACGGCGAACAGCAGGGTGGTCTTCCCGGAGCCGCTCGGCCCGAGGAGCGCCACGACCTCGCCCGGCTCGGCGGAGAGATCGATGCCGGCCAGGATCTCGGCGTGGCCGTAGGAGACCCGCGCGCCGTCGAGAAGCAGTGCGGTCACGGCCGGCGCTCCCGGCGCATCAGCGGCACGACGGCGAGCACCCCGGGCACGGTGAGCAGCACCGCCAGCGCGGCGGTCACCGTCAGGTCGCCCAACTGCTGCACGTTCAAGGTCACGACCGCCAGGGTCTCGGTCCCCGGACCGTACAGGAGGCTCGACATGGTGAGCTCGTGGAGGGCGAACAGGAACACGAGCAGCCAGGCTGCCGTCAGCGCAGGGCGCAGGATCGGGACGACGATCCTGCGGAGGACCGCGAAGGGCCCGGCTCCGGAGGAGCGTCCCGCCCGGATGAGGTCCCGGTCGAGAGACCCGAGGGAACCGGCGGCCGCCCGATGGGCGAGGGCCCAGAACTTGGCCAGGTAGGCGAGCAGGATGAGCAGCAGCGTGTCTCGCAGCCACGGCCCCCACGCGAGCAGCACGGCCACGGCGAGCGCCGAACCGGGGATGGCGAACGTGAGGGTGGCCGCCGTCGCCATGCCCTTCGCCACGCCGCGCCGCGACACGGCCGCCAGCGCCAACCCCAGGCCGGTGGCGAGGGTGGCGGCGATGCCGGCGAGCAGCAGGCTGCGACCCGCCGGGCCCCAGATGCCTCCGCCGAGGGCCTCGGCGAAGTTGGCGAGCGTCCAGTTCCCCGGAGTGGCGGGCAGCCCCACCGCCTTGGTGAGCCCGGTGAGCACCAAGGCGACGACGGGGATCGCGGCGGTGAGCGCCAGGTAGGTCCATGCCGCGGCCGTCCACCGGCTGCCCCGCCCGGCGCGGCCCGGTTCGTGCGACGCCCCGGCCCGGGCCGGCTCGAAGCGCCGCGTGGCCGCGTCGGCCGCGCCGACGGCGAGGAGGGCGATCACCAGGAGCGTGGCCGCCAGGACCACCACCCGGGAGAACGCGGCCGGATCCGCCGAGCGGGCGAGGTCCTGGTAGATGCGCGTGGTGATGGTGGGGAACCCCGCCGGGATCCCGAGCACTGCCGGGATCCCGAAGGAGTTGACCGACGCCACGAACGCGAGTGCCCCTCCGCCGACGAGCGCCGGGGTGAGGAGCGGCAGGGTCACCCGGCGGAACGCCTCCCACGGGCCTGCGCCCGAAGAGCGGGCCGCCCATTCCAGCTCTGGGCGGGCGCGAGAGGCCAGAGCGGCGGCGACGACCAGGTAGACGAGGGGCGCCACGTGCGCCGCGCTCACCACCACGATGCCGAGCGGCCCGACGAGCCCGGGCAGGGTGAGGCCGAAGGCGTCGTCGCTGAGGCCCCCCGGCCCGAAGGCGCGGGTCCAGCCCAGTGCGGTGACGAACGGGGGTACCAGGAGCGGCAGCATCATCCCGGCGCGCAGCGCCTTCGTCCCGCGCCCGCCGACCCGTTCGGTGAGCCACGCCCCGCCGGTGCCGATCGCCAGCGCCAGCGCGGTGGCTGCCGCTCCGGTCCACACGGAGTTCGCCACGGCGATCGCCCCGCCGGAACGGTACGAGGAGGCCCCCCCGTCTGCGAGTGCCTCGCCCGTGGTGCGCAGCAGGTCGAAGAGCGGGAACCCGACGACGGTCAGGAGCGCCGCGGCGACGAGCGCGAACGTGGCGCCCTTGAGGCGGCGGTCACCCGCCGAAGATCGCCCGGTACGCATCGAGGAGCTCCTCCTGGCGGTCGAACGCCGAGGTCCAGTCGAGGGTGAGCCGGGGGCCGTCATGGGGCCAGGGGACGCCGGTGCGCGCCGGTTCCCATCCGGTTGCGGCGATCGCCAGTTGCGCCTCGTTGCCGAGCACGTGCTCGACGAATGCCTGCGCAGCCGGCGAATCCGATGCGCCCCACACCGCGATCGGGCTGTAGAGGGAGATGGCCCCGGGCTCGGGCCACACCCGGACGATCGGGGACCCCTTCTCGACGGCACCCCGGGCCGAGAAGTCGAGGGTGATCCCGGCGGCGAACTGGCCTTCGGCGACGCCGGCGACGACGTCCCCCGGGGTGCCCACCTGGACCGCGCCGGCATCGTGCAGCGCCTGCAGGTACTCCACGCCATAGTCGTCGGTGAGGAGAAAGTAGGCCATCGCCGCGAACGCCGACCCGGCGAACCCCGGGTCGGGGAACGCCACCCCGCCCGCCGCGGCGTGGACGACAAGGTCCCACCACTCGGCCGGGGCCGGGTCGAGGTCGGGATCGTGGACGATGACCATGTTGAGTACCCGGGTGGCCCAGAACGTGCCGGTTCGGAACGCCTCGGGCAGCGCCTCGGCTCCCACGGGCTCGAAGGCGCGCAACGAGCCGGCCGCGTCGTAGGCCTGCATGGAGAGCGGGTCGGTGAGCCACAGCACGTCGGCGCGCACGCCGCCTTCGCGCTGCTCGGCGGCGATCCTGGCGTTGATTTCGCCGGTGGGTGCCCGGAACACCTCGACCTCGACGTCCGGGTTCCCGGCCTGGAACCCGGCGACGACCGCGTCGACGGTGTCCTGGGTGACCGACGTGTAGATCCGCAGCGTGTCGCCGTCGCCGGAGTCGCCGCCGCAGCCTGCGGCCACCAGGACCGTGGTCAGCAGGAGCGCGGTGAGGCGTGGGGTCATCCGGTGGTCATCCCATCGCCATGGCCGGGCCCGGGTGCGCCAGCCGCTCGTTCACCATGTCGAGGTGCCGGGAGGTGTAGCGCTGCAGGTATCCGAGGGAGCGGCGGTCCAGCCGGTCGCACACCCAGTCCCAGTGGAGGGACACGAGGTCGCCCGGCCGGAGCGGGTCGATGAAGCGGAGCCCGTCGGTGGCCTGGCGGACGACCTCGGCCTGGCCGTCGCCGAGGTGGAGCCGCTTCCCGTCCCATTCCAGCGGCCGGCTGCGGACGACGGCGGTCTCCCCGGCCGACTCGAGGACGGTCCCCCAGCGGATCCGGCAGCGGTCGAGCACCACGAGGGGTTCGGCCTGCTCGCCGCGCAGCAGCCCGACCCAGGGGTAGACCGCGAAGACGTGGAACGAGTGGTGCGGCACGCTCCCGGCGGGGATGGCCTCTTCGAAGAAGCCCCAGCCGCCCCCCATCTGCCTGCGGAACCGCTCGTCGAGCACCGAGCCGAAGGCGCCCACGGTTACCCGGTCGAGGATCGGGTTGCCCACCCAGTACGCCTCGACGAGGCGACGGTCGAAAGGATCGGCGATACCGGTCGCCTCGGCCATCACGGTGAGGTAGGGGAGGGGCCCGGCGAAGGCCTGGGCGAGCCGGGCGAGGCCCGGATCGGTGACCCCGGACGCCCCGTACTGGAGCAGGGCCTGGTGGTCGTCGGGGCCGCAGAAGCCGCGCAGGTTGGGCGGATAGGCGTACCTGGCGAACAACTGGAGGCCGTCTCCGCCGGCCGCGTGCTGGGTCATAGGGCGCCAGTGTACGGGGAGGCTCCGCTCAGTCGTCTGTTCGCCACCGTGGGCCGCCGGGCGTGTCGGTGACCGTGACGCCGAGCAATCCCAGGGCGTCGCGCACGGCATCGGCGTCGTCCCAGCGGCCGTCGCTGCGGGCGCGTTCCCGCACCGCGACGAGCGTCTCGATCGCCTCGGTTCGCCCGGCGCTCCGCTCGGCCATGGCGGCTATCGCATCGCCGAGGCGGGTCACCATGCGCCGCAGGGTGCGGTGTGCCTCGGCGACCTGGGCCTCGTGGGGGAGCGCCTCGTGGACGTCCTCGAGCTCGAGCACCGCGTCGAGTGCGGTGGCGACGGCGCCTTCTTTCAGCGCGGCTCGGAAGGCCGCCTCCATCTCGGTCACCACCGGGGTGGGTTTCGTGTTCGCCTCGCCCGCCGGTGCAGCCTCTCCCCGATAGCGCAGCACCTCGAGGGAAACGCTGTCGCCTTCGCGGAGCACCTGGGCTCCTTCGGGGACGCCGACGACGACCCGGCCCTTTCCGGCGGCCGTGAGCGTCCCCGCCTCGAGGTCGATCCAGCAGGCGGTGTGCTCGTCGATGCCGAGCACGACGACGCCCGGGTCGAGCATGCTCCGCAGCGCCTCGAACCGGGTGGCCCCCATCCAGCAGAACCGGGTGTCGTGGGTGCCGCCCTCGGCGTTGTCCCAGTGGGGCACCACCGCGGCGCGGATCCCATCGTGTCCGAGCAGGTCGAGCCCGTCCAGCCAGTACGGGTCCCGGCCCACCTTGTAGATCTCATAGACGGGGATCGAGACGGTTCCGGCGGTCACCGCCGCCGCGCTGGCGAAGGTCACCGCACCGCTCTCGGCGAGGCGGCGAGCCAGCAGCTCGCCGACCCCGGTGGCCGCCCAGGTCTCCAGGGCGTAGGAGGGACTCCCCGGTCCGGAGAACACCACGTCGGCGTCCTGGAGCAGTGCCAGGGCGCATCTCGCTCGGCGCGACGATCGACTGGCCGAAGTCGCTCCGCTGCTGGCGATGATCCCCGATTGGCAGGCCTTTCTCGATAGTGCCCTTTCCGAAGAGGAGTTGAGCAGCCTGCGTCGCCACGCTCGCACAGGCCGACCATTAGGCAGTGAGGCTTTTCTCGATCGTTTGGAATCAAAGTTAGACCGAGTCCTCCA
>CAYXHU010000005.1:0-16767 GCA_964464675.1 uncultured Acidimicrobiia bacterium | reverse complement strand
TCGTAGCGGGGCTGGATCGAGGACATCGCGGTGTGCCAGTGTACGACCCTCAGGCATCACGAAGGCGGCCGTCCGCTATCCGCCGCCCATGGCCGTCGTGAATGCCTCCGTCGGGTAGCGTCGCGGGAGCGGCAGAAGGGCGAGATGGCCAAACCCACCCGCAAGCACCCGGCGCTCGACTCCCTCGAGGACAGCCCCCAGGGCCTCGAGTTCCTCGCCATGATCGGCCGCTACATCGGTCCCTTCCAGTACGAACCGCTGGCCACGTTCGACAAGGGCCGGCGCCACTTGTTCACCCTCACCGGGCCCGGAGGCACCGGGATCCTCTCGGAGGCTTGGGAGGAGCCCGACGGCCCCGAGGCCCGCCCGGTCTGGGCCTTCTACGCCAACCTACCCACCGGCCTGGAGCTGCACCTGGAGTGCTCGGGCCGACGCTGGAGCGCCGGATCGCAGATCGCCGTGACCGGCGAGGACCCGTTCCCGGAGGTGTCCGGCAAGGAGCGCAAGGAACTCGAGGCGAAACGCCGGCGCGAGATCGCCACGACCCACGACCGGGTCGGTGCGCTGATCGGCCCGGTCGGAGCGGCGTGGGAGGACCTGTCGGGCATCGATCGCGACACCGTCATGAAGGAGCTCGTCCGGCTGGACATCAGGCCCGACATCCTGGGCTCGTCCGAGGGCGAGGACGGGGCGGAAGGGGGCCGGGGAGGTTCCACCGCCGAGACCCGCAAGTCCGTCGAGACGCTCCTGGCCGGTACCGTGCAGGGCCTCCACGTCGCCGACACCGGCGTCATGAGCTTCCCCATGGGCTCGACACGGGTGTTCGTCGAGGTGCGGGATTGGCGCGACCCGGCCGGCGTCGTCACCGTGTACGCGATCACCAACAAGCTGGTGCCCCGGTCGCCGGAGCTCTTCGAGTACCTGGCGAGCCACTCCGACGACTTCGTGTTCGGGCGGCTGGCGGCATGGCTTCCCGACGAACAGCCCGGCGCCGCCTGGATCGTGTTCCGGCACACGATCCTGGGCAGCACCATGGACCCCGACGAGCTCCGCAACGCCATCATGGCGGTGGCGGTGACGGCCGACCAGCTCGACGACACCATCAAGCAACGCTTCGGCGGCCTCCTCTTCCACGAGCAGCGGCCGGAGGGTGAAGCGGAGGAGGGGCCCGGCGAGGAGGCGGCGCTGCCCACCGGCTTCTACCTGTGATCGGCCCCGGATCGTGTCGCCTCAGCGGTCCCAGCCCCGTTCGGCGGCGGCTTCGAGCAGACGCCGGCCGTCGAGCACCGCCACGTACCTGAGCAGGTCGTCGTCGTTGGCGAGCACCCACTCGGTCAACTCCGCGCGCACCACCTCCTGGAGGTCTCCCGGATCCCACGGCTTGGCCACGTAGTGGTCGAGGTCTGCCTGGTTGATCGCCCGGATGGTGTCCTCGAGGCCGGCCTGGCCGGTGACCAGCACCTTGCGAACGCCGGCCGTCTCCGGCTCGGCGGCCAGGTCGATGAGGAAGTCGGTGCCCCGCACCCCGGGGAGCAGGTGATCGCAGAGCACCAGGGCGACCGGTTCCCCGTCGGCGGCACACTCGGCGATCACCTCGCGGCCCTCGGCGGCATCGGCAGCGAACTCGAGACGGAACGCGGGAGCGAAGGGTGCCAGGTCGCGCCGTAACGCCTCGCGCACCTCGGGTTCGTCCTCGACGGTCAGAATGGTGATCCGGGACATCTCACCCCCCCTCCGCTCGAATCGGCAGCCTCACGATGAACCGGGTCTCCCCCGGCCGCGACGTCACCTCGATCGTGCCCTCATGGCGCTCCACCACGTCCTGGGCGATGCGCAAGCCGAGCCCGAGCCCGAACTCGACGCGGCCGTGCTTGGTCGTGTAGTGCATGTCGAACACCCGCTCGAGATCCTCCGGCGGGATCCCCGGCCCGGTGTCGCCGACCTCGACGATCACGGTGTCGTCTTCGCGCCTGGTGGTGAGCGTGAGGGTTCCGGCCCCCTCCATTGCCTGGATCGCGTTGGTGATCAGATTGGTCCACACCTGGTTGAGGGCTCCCGGGAAGCCGCGGATCGGCGGCAGGTCTCCGTAGTCCCGCAGCACCTCGATGTCGTGGAGTTCGTGGCCGAGCAGCAGCACGCTCTCTTCGAGCCCGTCGTGGACGTCGACGTCGGTGCGCTCCTCGTGGTCGGCTCGGGCGTAGGACCGGAGCCCGCGCACCAGGCCGGCGACCCGCTCTGCTGAGGACCGAATGTTGCGCAGCCCCGCGGCGACACGGTGGTAGAGCTCGAGCGTCGCCAAGGCCTCGGTCCGCTGGGCGAGGCGCAGCGACCCGAAGCGGCGCTCGTACTCGGCCGCCTCGTAGACGCCCAGCCGGACGAGTCGCTCGGCCAGTGCTTCGTTCCCGATCGCCTCGGCCAGGGCCTTGCGCAGCGCCCGCTCCTCCTTCGTGGAATGCGCCCGGTGGCGGAGTGCCTCGTCGAGCAGGGCTCGCTCTCCGGATCGATCGGCGAGTCCGGCGACGTCCCCCTCCAGGTGCTCGGCGGCCCGCAGGATCGCCGCGATCGGGTTGTTCAGCTCGTGGCCGATGCCGGCGACCAGGCGGCCGAGTGTGGCCATGCGGTCCGACTCGACGAGGCGGGCCTGGGCCTCGGTGAGCCGCTCCAGGGTGGACGCCAGTTGGTCGCGTTCCGACGCCAGGTCCCGAGCCAGGTGGTCCCGCTCCAGCTGCAGTTCGACCGATCTCAGGTTGCGGCGTGCCAGCGAACGAACCAGCACCGAGGCGAAGTGCACCGCCAGCGTGGAGGAGCGGCGCAGGGCCTCGTCGATCTGGTCGAGACTCAGCGGCAGGACGACGACGTCGGTGGCCGCCTGGACGTTGAAGAAGGCCGGCTGGGTGCGCGCCAACGCGAGCAACCCGACGATCCGGCCTGCTGTGCGGGCGTGGAAGACGACCTCCTCCCCTTCCACGTCGAGGGTGAGGCGCACCGAGCCCTCGAGCACGATCATCACGCCGTCGACCGGATCCCCGGACCGCAGCAGCATCGATCCCGCCGGGAAGCGCTCCCGCTTGGGATGGGCGAGCACCCGGTCGATCTCTTCGATCATCGCCTCCTCGACCTCGTCGTCGTCGAGGCTGCGGTCGCCGAGGAATGAACGCTGTAAGTCCTCGAGCTGCTCGACTGCAGCTCGTTCCCGCTCGCCGGCGACCGCGAAGGCATGGGAGAGCACTCCCACGTCGACCAGCTCGGGAACCCGTTCCAGCGTCTCGGGCTGCTGCTCGACGAAGAACTGGGTAACGAGGCGGTCCAGCGTGGTGCGGAGCTGCTCCTCGGTCCACGGTTTGGTGAGTGCCGAGTCGAGGGCCCTCGCCCGCACCCCCCGGGCGGTGGCCTCGGGATCCGTGCCGCTGGTGAGGAGGACCTTCCGGGTGGCGGAGATCGTCTCGTCCCCGGCGAGTGCGATGAGAGCATCGACGCCGTGGCCGTCGTTGAGGGACTCGTCCACGAACACGACCGGCACCGGGATGCCTTTCGCGGTCAACTCGACGGCCCGCCCGCGCAGCCGGGCCCCGTTGCGGAACGCCTCGACGGTGGCCACCTCCCCGCCCAGCCGGCCGAGTGCATCCCGCAGCCGGCGCAGGTGCTGTTGATCGTCGTCGGCGCACAGGAGGGTGATGCGAGCGTCGGTCACGGTGCCACCCCCATGAGATTCCAGAGCAGAGGGCCGACCCACAAGAACAGCACGATACCCATCCCGCCGACCAGCGCACCAACCACCACCATGTCGCGGGTCGCCACGACCCCGGTGCTGTACGCGATGGCGTTGGGCGGCGTGCTGATCGGCAGGGCCATGGCCAGCGAGGCGCCGACGGCGATGAAGAACCCTGCCGACACCGGTTCGACGTCGACGGCTTCGGAGAGCGCCAGCGCGAGCCCGATCGGGATGAGCAGGTTGGCCGCCGCGCTGTTCGACACGACCGTGCTCATGGCCAGGGCGAACAGTGCGAGCACGGCGAGCACTGCGGCGGAGCCGAGCGCCGACCAGTCGACCTGCTCGACCAGCCAGGCATCGAGGCCCGTCTCGGCGACTCCGATGCCCAGGGCTATGCCCCCTCCCACCAGCCACAGCACGTGCCAGGGGACCCGCTGCAGGTCCTCGGTGTCGAACACCCGGGTGGAGAGCAGCACGACGACCGGGGCGAATCCGACGACCGCCGAAGGGATGCCGTGCAGCGACTCGGTCAGCCAGAGCAGCACGGTGACCGCGAACACCATGTAGAACACGACGGCGCCGCGGCTGCGGTCGAACCGGCCGCCGATGCTCACCTCGAGGGTGTCACTGCCGGAGGGGAACAGCTTGCTCAGCACGAGCCAGGACGCGCCGAGGAGGACGATGGTGGCGGGCGTTGCCAGCAGCATCCACTTCCCGAACCCCACGGTGATGCCGGCGTCGGCGAGCGAGCCGACCGCGATCGCGTTGGGCGGCGTGCCGACCGGCGTGGCGATGCCACCGATGTTGGCGGCCACCGGGATGGAGAGCGCCAGCCCGGCACGCAGCCGATCGCCGGGCGGGAGGGCCGCCATCAGCGGGAGCACGACGGCCAGCATCGTCGCCGTGGTGGCCGTGTTGCTCATGAACATCGAGAACACAGCAGTGACCAGCATGAGGCCCAGCATCACCGCCCGCGGGGATGTGCCGAACGGCCGCAGCAACACCCGGGCGAGATTCCGGTCGAGGCGGAACTTGGAGGCGCCCGATGCGAGGAAGAACCCGCCGAGGAACAGCATGAGCACGGGATGCGCCAGCGTCTGAAAGTAGGTCGCGTAGTCCGGGGCCGCTTCTGCGCCGGGGAGCGCCCACAGGGCCTGGTCGCTGACGAGGGTCACCTCGAGGAGGATCACCAGCGCAGCGGTGGCGTAGAGCGGGATGGCCTCGGTGACCCACAGCACGATGGCGACGAGGAAGATCGCCATGACGCGGTGGCCGCCTTCGGACAGGCCGCCGAAATCGACCAGGAGCGGTATGGCGAAGGCCGGCACGGCGAGCGCGAGGCCGAAGGTGCGCACGTCCCGAGGGATCCGCCCGGTGATGGTCACGTGGGGGGATGCTAGGCAGGGCGCAGAGCGACGCCTGCGACGGTGTCCAGCAGCTCCCAGATGTCCCCGGCGCGCCACGCATTGGATACCACGGCGATGCTCGTCCCCTCGGCCGGGAAGAAGAACACCCCCGACAGGTAGCCCCGCACCCCGCCGCGATGCCCCCAGGCGTCCCTTCCCGCCACGAGCGTCAGCTCGACACCGAGCCCGTACTCGGCGCCCTCGCCGGCGGCGTCGCTCGGCGTCACCATCGCCTCGAGGGTGGCCGCGTCGAGGAGGCGCCCGTCGAACACGGCTTCGGCGAATACCACGAGATCGTGCGGAGTCGACACCATGCCCCCGGCGGTGTAGTTGGACCGGTCGAAGACGTCGTAGCCGGCGGTCTGCTCCGGGTCGCCGTCCGGCAGTGCGGTGACCTCCCGGTCCTCGAACCCGGCCATGAACGTCTCGTCGAGCCCCAGCGGCATGAGGATCCGCTCCCGGATGGCCTGGTGGGCGGGCATCTCCTCGACCGCCTCGATGAGCAGGGCCGCAAGGATGTAGTTGGCGTTGCAGTAGTCGAAATGGGTTCCCGGTTCGAAAAGCAGCCCGCCGCGCGTGGACAGTTCGATCACCAGCCCGGGCTCCGCCGGCTCGGCCCCGCGGGCCGCTTCCTCCAATCCGTCGCGCAGCCCCGTTCGGTGCCCGAGCACATGACGCACCGTCATCGACGGATCGAGCCCCAGGTCGGGCACCACTTCGGCGACGGGCTGGTCGAGGCCCAGGACGCCCTCCTCCACGAGTTGCAGCACGACCACTGCGGCGAAGGTCTTGGAGATGCTCCCGATGCGAAACGTGTCCTCGGGCGTGACGAGCCGGCCCGTGGTCTCGTCGGCGTGACCGGCGGCGCCGAACCAGGTGGTGCCGTCCGTCTCGAGCACTGCTGCCGATACGCCGGCTCCCGAATCGTTCGACCACTCCTCGAGCGCGGCCTGGAGACTCTCTCCGTCGAGGACGGGCTCGGCTGCAGCGGTCGTCGTGGATTCGGGAACGGTTGTCGTGCTCGCAACGCTCGTCGTGCGCATCGCAGGCGGGGCAGGCGAGGAGGCCGAGGTTCCCGACGAGCAGGCGCCGAGGGTGAGCAGGAGCCCCGTCAGCACCGCCGTGCACCTGCCTCGGCGCGGTGTGGTCCCGGGCATCAGGACGGAACCTCCGACGAGCCGATCGGGTCGAGTGCCGCCAAGAGGCGTTCCCGGTAGGTGATCAGGGCGGCTCGTCCGGCCGGCGTGATGGAGATGGTGGTCTGAGGCTGCTTGCCCTTGTAGCCCTTGGAGATCTCCACGTACCCGGCGTCCTCCAGCCTGGCGAGGTGTGACCCGAGGTTCCCCCAGGTCAACCCGGTCTGCTGGAGCAAGTATGTCGCATTGGCGTTCTCCACGACGTAGAGGTTCGTGAGGATCGAGAGCCGGGCCGGCTCGTGGACCATCCGGTCGACCTCGCCGGGCTCCAGCTGCGACTCAGTGGGATCCGCCATCGGCGGGCTCCTTTGGGATCTGCCGGACGGGATGCTCGTGGAGGAAGCGACGCAGCAATCTGATCCCGGTGACGAGCATGGGTACGGCGGGTATGGCGAAGGCGGCCGGCGGCAGCACACGGAAGTCCCAGAGCACGTCGGGCCAGATCATCACCGGCCCGACGAGCCCGAACAAGACCCCGTACAGAGCGAACCGGGGCACGTCGAGGAGGTACGCCATCGCCCCGAGCACCACCGTCGCGTTGACGAACCACACAATCGGCAGCACGATCTCGACCGTGCCCGGCGCGGCACCTTCGGCCTCGGCGACGACCGCCAGGCCGAAGGCGGCAACGCCCAGCGCCGCCGAGCACAGCAGGATCACCCGAGTGACGGAGATCCTCCGCCGCCGCGCCGGACCCGGAGTGAACCGACCCAACCGGGGCAGCACCACCCGACGCCGTGCCGTCATGAACACGACCACCAGCACCAGGCCGGACCCCGCCATCACGATCAGGGAGACCGCCTCGCTCCCGAGGGCGTCCTGGATCACAGAGCCGAGCGACATCGCCGCGATCAGCAGCCCGAAGAAGATGTCGAAGATGCCGTCGTCGTAGAACTTCCTGAACGCCTGCTTCTCGAGCCGGTCGAGATCGACGAGTTGGGTCACGATGCCTCCCATTTGGTCGCCTTCGCAGAGTACTCTGTGTTGCAGAGTAGGTCAACCCGATCGACCCACGCTCGGTGATCACTCGAGGCCGGCGCGGCGCGCCGACACCCTCACCCGGACGGGATCACGAGCGGCTCGCCCGCGACGAGCGTGTACTCGGTGCCGCGGATCGCCACCTGCAGGGGCTCCCCCTCGCTCACCAGATAGCGCTCCTCGTCGTGGGTGAACTCGACGCGCAGCTGCCGGTCCCGGAAACGGATGGGGAATGCCAGCCGGCGCCACGTCGCAGGCAGGTGCGGGTCGAAGGTGAGCCGGCCGTCGAAATCGCGCACCCCTCCGAACCCGAACACCAACGACATCCAGGCCCCACCGGTCGATGCCACGTGCACTCCGTCCGACACGTTGCCGGCGATGTCGGCGAGGTCCATCATCAGCGCGTAGCGGAAGTACTCGAGCGCCTTGTCGTCTTTGCCGATCTCGGCGGCCACGATGCTCTGCACCGCGGCCGACAACGAGGAGTCGCCCGTGGTGAGCGGGTCGTAGTACTCGAAGTTGGCCCGCTTCTGCTCCACCGAGAACTCGTTTCCGAGCAGGAACATCGCCAGCACCACGTCGGCTTGCTTGATGACCTGGAACCGGTAGATGACCAGAGGGTGGTAGTGGAGCAGGAGCGGGAATCGGTCCCGGGGCGTGGCGTCGAGGTCCCACCGCTCCCGCGTCAGAAAGGCATCGTCCTGAGGGTTGATACCCCGGCCCTCGTCGAACGGGACGAACATGGCCTCGGCCGCCCGCTCCCAGGCCTCGAGCTCGCCGGGTTGCAGGCCGACGGCGTGGGCCAAGGCCCGATGATCATCGGGCCGCTCCCGCTCGAGGCGGCGCACCGCAGCCGCCGCGTAGTTGAGGTTCAGCCTGGCCATGAGGTTGGTGTAGGCGTTGTCGTTCACGACGGTGGTGTACTCGTCGGGCCCGGTGACGCTGTGGATGTGGAACCGCCCGTCCTCGCCGTAGAAGCCCAGGTCTTCCCAGAGCCGGGCAGTCTCCACGAGCATCTCCGCGCCCACCTCCACGAGGAACCCGACGTCGCCGCGCGCGTCCACGTACTTGCGAATCGCATAGGCGATGTCGGCATTGATGTGGTACTGGGCGGTCCCGGCCTGGTAGTACGCAGAGGCTTCCTCGCCGTTGATGGTGCGCCACGGGAAGGTGGCGCCCCGCTGGCTGAGCACTCGAGCGCGTCGGCGTGCCTTGTCCAGCATCGAGTACCGGAAGCGGAGCAGGTTGCGGGCGATCCGGGGCTGGGTGTACGCGAGGAACGGCAGCACGTACACCTCGGAGTCCCAGAAGTAGTGACCCTCGTATGCCTGACCGGTGAGGCCCTTCGCCGGGATACCCGATCCCTCCGCCCGCCACGAGGCCTGGGCGAGCTGGAAGAGGTTCCAGCGCACCGCCTGCTGGACGTCGATGGTGTCGTCGTCGCCGTCCACCTCGATGTCCACCCGGCCCCAGAACGCGTCGAGGTGGGCACGCTGGCGTTCCAGCAATCCGTCGAAGCCGATACCGACGACACGATCCAGGGTCCGGGCACAGCGCTCCACGAGCTCCTGAGGAGGCACGCTCCGGGAGCGCTGGTAGACCGCGTACTTGACGATCCGCACCGGCACTCCGGCCCGGGCGTCGACGGTGAGCACCAGCTTGCCCAGATCCTCCCCGAGCCTCCGTGAGACGTGATGGTCGGCCTCCGTCTCGACGACGTGGTCGATGCCGACGCCGAGCGTCATCCGACTGTGGGCGGTGCGGTAGCCCATCAGGAACCGGCCGTCCTCCCCCCCGAGCGTCTCGGCATGCAGGACTCTTCGGCCGAAGTCCTTGGCGAGCCGCGGGTCGTCCGGCGCCTCGGCGACCGCCTCGGCACCCAGGTCGGCGTCCTGGCGATTCACCACCTGTGAGGAGATCACCAGCGGAGCGGCCTGGTCGGTGACGGTGACCTCGTAGCTCTGGGCAAGCACATGCCGGTACTCGAGCGAGACGAGGCGGCAGGTGCGCAGCACCACGTGCTTTCCGGCGGGAGTCGACCAGAGGAGCTCCCGGGTGAGCGTTCCCTGCTGCATGTCGAGCACCCGGCGGTACTCCTGCATCCGGGCGACCGGGAGGTACAGCGGCTCGTCGTCCACGTACAGCTTCAGGATCGTCGCGTCCGGGACGTTGACGATCGTCTGGCCGGTGTCCGCCAGTCCGAAGGCACCCTCGGCGTGCACGATCGGCCAGGTTTCGTGGAAGCCGTTCACGAAGGTACCCGGCGACAGCGCAGGCCGGCCCTCCTCGAACGTCCCGCGCACCCCCAGGTACCCGTTGGACAGGGCGAAGATGGTCTCGGCCCTCCCCATGTGCTCCCGGGAGAACGAGGCCTCGACGAGCTTCCACGGATTCGGGGGGTAGATGTGGGAGGGAAGCGGGACGATCTCACGGGGCAGCATCACCGGTCTCCTTCTCGATTCCACGTCCGGTGGAGTGGCGCCGGTGTCCGGGTCACAGCAGCACGGTCAGGTCGTCGACCACGAGATCGGCTCCGCCCGAAGCGAGCGCCTCCGGGTCTCCCGTCCGGTCCACGCCGACGACCAGTCCGAAGCCTCCGGCTCGCCCCGCCTGCACCCCCGAGATGGCATCCTCGACGACGACGGTCCTCTCGGCGGGGACCCCCAGCCGCCGGGCTCCCTCCAGGAAGGTGTCCGGAGCCGGTTTGCCGGGGAGGCCGAGCTCGGCGGCCACCCATCCATCGACCCGCACGGCGAACAGGCCCTCCAGCCCGGCGGCCGCGAGCATCGGCCCGGCGTTCTTCGAGGCGGAGACCACCCCCATCTCAATGCCCCGGCGCCGCAGCCCGTCGATGAGCGCCACCGCGTCGTCGAACGTCTCGATGCCCCGCTCCTCGAGTAGGGCGACCACGAGCGAGTTCTTCCGATTGCCGAGGCCGCAGACGGTCTCGGCATCCGGCGGGTCCTGCGGGTCACCTTCGGGGAGCCGAATGCCCCGGTGCTCGAGGAAGGAGCGCACGCCGTCGTACCGCAGCTTGCCGTCGACGAACCGTCTGTAGTCCTCGTCGGTGAACGGTTCGAAGACACTCCCGGATTCGGCGGCCCGCCGGGCCAGGTACTCGTCGAACATCTCCTTCCAGCAGGCCCGGTGCAGCGTGGCCGACTCGGTGATCACCCCGTCGAGGTCGAAGAGCACGGCATCGAACGCGGCGAGTGGTCCTTCCGCCATCGAACCTCCTCAGGGCGCCGTCCCCATTCATCCTACGGGCAGGCCGGGACGGCGTCCGTGGCGCCCCCGATCGAGCCGAGCCGGACGGACGGGCTCGACGGCCTTCGCTGACCTTCGACCCTTGCAGGAGCGCAACCACCCCCACACACTGATCGGGTCAACGGGGGAGGCGAGGTGCTCCGACGATTGCTCCCCGGGTTCGTGACGGCGGCGATCGTGCCGGCGATGCTGATCGGCGGGATCCCCAGCGGTGAGCCTGCAGCGGCACAGACCACCGACGCGGCCTGGGTACGAACGGGAGGGCCGCTGGGCGGCCTCGGCTACGACGTCCGCATGCGCCCGGACGATCCGGACGTCATGTTCGTCACCGACGCCTGGGCGGGCGTCTTCCGCAGCGAGGATGGAGGGAGCACCTGGCACCCCGTCAACGAAGGCATCACGACGAGGGCAGGCCCCTCCGGGGACGCCATCCCCATCTTCTGCCTCACCATCGATCCCCACGACCCCGACATCGTCTGGGCCGGGACCCAGAACCTGCGCGGCATCTTCAAGTCGACCGATGGAGGCTTCACCTGGACCGAGAAGGTGAACGGCGTCGTCGAGTACGAAGGGATCACGTTTCGCGGCTTCACCGTCGATCCCCGGTCGTCCGACGTCGTCTACGCGGCCGCCGAGCTCGGCAGCTGGGTGTGGGCCGGCACCGAGATGCCGGGGCGTGAGTTCGACCGCACCGGTGGGGTCGTCTACAAGACGATCGACGGAGGCGAGACCTGGTTCGAGGTGTGGCGGGGCGACAACCTGGCCCGATACGTGTGGACCGACCCCACCAACCCGGACGTGGTGTACGTCTCGACCGGGATCTTCGACCGGGAGGCGGCCGACTCGATGCCGGAGTCGCGCACTCCCGGCGGGGTCGGTGTCGTGAAGAGCGTCGATGGGGGCGGAACCTGGACCGAGGTGAACGAGGGGTTGGGCAACCTCTACGTCGGCACCCTCTTCATGCACTCCGAGGATCCTGAGGTGCTGCTCGCCGGAACGGGCAACAACCAGTACTACGAGGCCAACGGCATCTACCTGACGACCGACGGCGGGCGGTCCTGGGCACACGTGCTCGGCGACGACAACGTCAGCGCGGTGGAGTTCACCTCCGACCCGGCGCTCTCCTACGCCGGCAGCGAGGCGGCCATCTACCGGAGCGAGGACCGCGGGGCGACGTGGGAGCGAGTGTCCGGCGGCGAGGGTTGGGGACCTCCTGGGGTGCGTGCCGGGTTCCCGATCGACATGCAGGCCGACCCGCGCGACCCGGATCGCCTCTTCGTCAACAACTACGGCGGCGGGAACTTCGTATCCCGAGACGGAGGCCGCACGTGGGAAGCGGCCAGCACCGGATACACCGGGGCATTGACCAGGGACATCGCCGCCGATCCGAACGACCCGGCGAGGGTCTATGCCGCGGTTCGCAGCGGGCTGTTCGTGAGCGACGACGGCGGCACCCTGTGGCGGGGGCTGGGCTTCGGGCCGGCTGCCGCTCTGGAGTTCCACGCCGTGGCCGTGGACCCATCCGACCCGAGCCACCTCCTGGCCGCATCCAACTGGACCCCTCTCATCCTGGAGAGTCGGGACGCCGGCCGCTCCTGGGACACGGCCGGGCCTCCGCTCGAGGGCCCGCTCGCATGGCGAGTCGTCGAGTTCGCCGCGGCGGAACCTTCCATCGTCTACGCAGGCTCGGGGGCGTACCGCTCGGCCGGGCAGTTCACCGACGAGCTCGAGGCTGCCGGCGTGTATGCGTCGTACGACGGAGGCGGCCACTGGGAGCCGATCAACACCGGCGTCACCGCCACCGCCCAGGTCGCCGACCTGGCCGTGCATCCCGTGCACGTCGGGTTCGTCTATGCCGCCAGCAGCACCCACGGCCTGCTCCGCACCTTCGACGGAGGACGCTCCTGGGAGCCGATCACGGCAGGGCTCCCAGAGGGAGCACGGGCGCTGTCGGTGGCGTTCGATCCCCACGGTCCCGGGGTCCAGCTCGCCGGGTTCATCGGGCACGGGCTGTACCGCAGCGACGATGAAGGGGACCGCTGGGTGCGGATCGCCGCGGGGTTCAATCCGGAGAGCACCATCTCCGACATCGCCTTCCACCCGTCGCAGCCCGGGCTCGTGTTCGCCGCAGACGTGCACAGCGGGGTCTACCGCTCCGACGATGCCGGCCTGACGTGGCGCCAGACCATCGACGGGCTGCGAACCCGGGCGGTGAACGCACTGGCGTTCAGCGCCGACGGGGCCCACCTCTACGCCGCCACCGAGGGAGAGGGGGTCTACCGGCTGGATCTCGACGGCGGGCCACCCGATCCCGCCGAACCGCTCTGGGTGCTCGAGCCTCCGGCACCCGCTTCGACCACGACCGCCGCCGTGACGACCACCACGACGACGCAGCCGGCCACCACCACGGTGGCGTCCACGACGACCTTCGTTGCGGCGACCGACGCCGCCGACACCGGAGGGACCCCGCCCTGGATCATGTACGGGATCGCCGCCGGCGGAATCGTCGTGCTGGGCCTGATGGTGGCGTTCGTCAGGCGGCGCCGTGCCTGACGTGCGGCGCTCGGTGCTCGCCGCCGTCGTGGTGATCGCCGCCGCACTCATCCCGGTGATCGTGCTGGTGGGGCCCGGCGAGCCCATCGACGTGAAGGGCGCCGTCGTCGACGCCGCCGGTGCCCCGGTCCGCGGGGCGACGGTGCGGGTCCAGACCACCGACACGGCCGCGACCACAGGCGCAGACGGCCGCTTCACGATCACCGCTCCGGAACCGGGTGCCCCGGTCCGGCTCACGGCCTGGGCGGAGGGCTACTTCATCGCAGGGGGCGACACCCATCGTCCCGGCGACGAGGTGACGCTCGTGCTCACACGATTCGACCCGGTGGATCATCCCTCCTACGAGTGGCTCTCGGTGTCTGCCGGAGGCGAGGGCGAGAACCAGGGCTGCGCGGCGTGCCACAGCCGGCATGGAACCGACCTCGACTACACACTGCCGGTGGACCAGTGGGAAGTGGATGCCCATGGGACCGCGGCGGTCAACCGGCGGTTCCTCACCATGTACGCCGGCACCGATCTCGAAGGCAACCAGAGCCCGCCGACGCGCCATGTGGACAGCCGGGACTACGGCGACATCCCGCTCCGTCCCGACCCCGACCTCCCCTACTACGGGCCGGGTTACCGGCTCGACTTCCCCGATTCGGACGGCAATTGCGCCGCCTGTCACACCCCGATGGCTTCCATCGACGATCCGTACGGTGTCGATCCCACCATGGTGGACGGTGTTGCGGCCGAGGGGATCGGTTGCGACTTCTGCCACAAGGTGTGGGACGTGCGCATCGACGAGGCCACCGGGCTCCCCGACCCGAACCGGCCGGGCGTGCTGTCGTTCGAGTTCCTCAGGCCTGCCGAAGGGCATCAGTTCTTCGCCGGGCCGTTCGACGACGTCGCCCCCGGCGAGGACACCTACTCGGCGCTGCAGACCGAGAGCCGGTTCTGTGCCCCGTGCCACTTCGGGGTGTTCTGGGACACCATCGTCTACAACTCCTTCGGGGAATGGCTGGCGAGCCCGTACTCGGATCCCGAGAGCGGTCGGACCTGCCAGGACTGCCACATGCCGCCGACCGGGGGCCCCCGATTCGCCCTCGCCGAAGCAGGCGGCCTGGAGCGCGACCCGAACACCATCCCCGGGCACCTGATGCCCGGCGCGGCCGACGAGGACCTGCTCCGGAACGCGCTCACCATGAAGGTGACTGCCGAGGCCGCCCCGGACGGCCTGATCGTCGAGGTGGAACTCGTCAACGACCTCACCGGCCACCACGTCCCCACGGATTCGCCGCTGCGCCACCTCATCCTGCTCGTGGAGGCGACCGGCCCGGAGGGACCCCTCGAGCTGATCGACGGACCCCGGGTCCCCGAGTGGGGCGGGGTGGGCGACCCGGCGGCCGGCCGCTACGCCGGGCTCCCCGGCACCGCGTACGCCAAAGTGCTCGAGGAGCTCTGGACCGAGGTCTCCCCGTCCGGGTCGTACTGGAACCAGACCCGCATCCTCTCCGACAATCGGATTCCGGCGATGGGGTCCGACCCGACCGGCTACGTGTTCGCCGCACCAGACGCGGGTGAGGTGGAGGTCGAGGTGATCCTGGTGTATCGCCGGGCGTTCATCGACCTCGCCGAGCAGAAGGGATGGGATCCCGGCGACGTCGTGATGGAGAACGAGACGCTGCGGGTCACCATCCGATGACGCGCCGGTTCAGGTGCCCGGGTCGAGGGCCCGGTAGAACGACCCGGTCCGCAGGCCACCCCGCGCGTCGAGCGGGCCGTCGGCGTTGCGGAAGTTGACAGGGACGTCCCAGCCTTCCCGAACCGGCTCGCCGCCGTAGACCCCGAAATGGAGGAGCCCGCCCTCGTGGGTGCGCCCGGTGGCGCCGCTGAGGGCGATCACCTGGCCGGCTTCGACGGTGTCCCACAGTTCGACGAGCACCCCGTCGGTGGTGAGATGGGCGTAGAAGGCGATCGTGCCGTCGGGATGGCGTACCGCCACGTAGTTGAAGAGCCGGCTGAAGGAGCCTTCGGCGACGTCTTCCTTCACGTCGATGACGGTGCCGCGGCGCGCCGCGATCACCTCGGTGCCGACCGGCATCGAGAAGTCGTACGCCAGCTGGTTCTCATGGCTCGAGTTCTCGATGCAGTACCCCTGGAACATGGTGTACCCGGTGCCGGGAGCGAACGGCAGCAGGTACGGGGATTCCTGCGGATCGCCGAACGTCGCCCGCTCCAGGCACCGTTCGTGAAGTGCCATCGCCGCCGGCGGCACGGTCGTGCCGTTCGTCGTCGAGGTCGTTGCCGGCTCGGCGACCGTCACCGAGGTGGTCGGCACGGCACCCGTGCTCGTCGCAGCCGAGTCGAACGGCACTATGAGGATCGGCGCGGAATCCCCGGACCTCGCGGCGCACCCCGGCGCCGCCGCTGCCACGAGCACGATGACGATCCACGACCCCACCCTCATCTCGGAGAGATCGTACGTCCCCGGGGATCATCAGCCGGGAAGGCCCGCGGACCGACCGGCTCCGGCCTCGGCGGTGCGGCCGACCGCGACTCCTGCGAGCACCAGGATGAGCCCTGCTACGACGCTGGCGGTGAGCGACTCGCCGAGGGCGATCACCGACGAGAGCAGGCCGATCACCGGCACCGCCATGAGCGCCAGGTTGGTACTGATCGCCGGGTGGCTGCGCAGCACGGTGAGCTGGCCCCACACGGCGAATCCGCTCACCACGATCCCCTGGAATGCGATGTTGGCGACGAGGCCGACGCTCCAGTCCACCCTCGGGACCCCTTCCCACGCGAGCGCGATCGCCAGTACCGGCAGCACCGCCACCAGCAGTTGCCACGGCAGCAGCGCGAGCGGGGTCGACCCCCACGAGTGATGGCGGACGTGCACGCTCACCGACGCCTGGGCGAGGGCGGCGCAGAGCAGGAGAGCGTGGCCGAGGAGCACCCTCCCGTCGGTCCAGTCGAAGCGGGTGGGCTCGAACACCAGGACGAGCCCGCCGAGGCCGATCGCCAGGCCGAGCCAGCGCATCCGGGTCATGTGCTCTCCCACGAACACCACCGCGATCGGGACCGTCCACAGGGCGGCGGTCCACACCAGGATCGACGACCTGCCGGGAGGCACGATCTCGAGCCCGAAGAAGACGAGTGTGAACACCAGCGCCAGCCTGACGATGGCGACGGAGAGCACGATCGGGTAATCGCGCCGCGGCGGCCTGACTAGACGGTTCGTCGCCGAGGTCACCACGAACAGCGTCGCCGCAGCCGCGACGAGGCGAAACACGGCCATCCAGATCGGCGTGAGAGAACGCAACGCAACCGACATGACCGGCCAGTTGACGCCGAGCGCCAGCACGACGAACGCAAGCACCGGGTACACAGCTTGGGGACGAAGCCGGTGCGGCCCACCGTCGGGGTCGGTGGGCAGCCAAACGGCGCGATGGATCCGCTCACGGAGAGAAGCGCCGCGCTGCGGCACGCGTGCCGGATCCATTCCCCCGCCCTGCTCTGGTGTGCCCCGGGAGCCTACGACCGGCGAGATCCCTTGGCATTGCCTGCCCCATCCGCTGGGTCCGCCGCTCGCCGACAGGAGGTTGCATGTCTCGACTGCGCACACTGCTGCTCGTTGTCGGACTCGTCCTCGTAGTCGCAGCCGTGGTGTCGA
>CAYXHU010000004.1:14149-16889 GCA_964464675.1 uncultured Acidimicrobiia bacterium | reverse complement strand
TGGCGTAGCAGCCGCCTTCGAAGTTGAACACCCCCTCGTCGCTCCAGCCGTGCTCGTCGTCGCCGACGAGGGCCCGGTCGGCGACGGTGGACAGCGTGGTCTTGCCCGTGCCGGACAGCCCGAAGAAGATGGCCGTGTCGCCGTCTGCTCCCACGTTGGCGGCCGAGTGGAGCGGCAGGACTCCCTGTTTGGGAAGCAGGTAGTTCATCACCGTGAACACCGATTTCTTGATCTCCCCGGCGTACGAGGTCCCCCCGATGATGACCATTCGCGCTGCGAAGTTGAGGAGGATGAACGCCTCGCTGTGGGTCCTGAGGTGCTCCGGATCGGCGTGGTACCCGGGGCAGTGCAGGACCGTCCAGTCGGGCTCGAAGGAGGCGAGCACCTCGGGGTCGAACTTGCGGATGAACATGTTGCGGGCGAAGAGGTTGTGCCAGGCGGTCTCCGTGATCACCCGCACCTTGATGCGGTAGGCGGGATCGGCGCCGGCGTAGGCGTCCTGGACGAAGACCTCCCGACCCTGGAGGTAGGACTGGAGGCCGAAGAGCACCCGCCGGAAGTCCTCCTCGGGGAACGGGCGATTGACCGTCCCCCACCAGATCTCGTGCGACGAGCCGGGGTCCTCGACGACGAACTTGTCGTCGGGGGAGCGGCCGGTGTACTTCCCGGTGCCGACGACCAGCGGCCCGAGGTGGGCGACATGGCCTTCCCGGCGGCAGATGGCGGCTTCGTAGAGCGCCCCGGTGGCCAGGTTGTGATGCACGGCGGTGACGTTCGTGATCCCGGCGTGGGAGAGATCGACCATGGGTCCTCCGTGGTGTTCGAGCCATCTTGGTCGGCGGCCAGGGTACCGGGGACTAGTCCGGGGGAGGTTCAAAGAAATGGCCACGGCTGACCGCGCTTCGTGGTTGACCGTGGGTTTACCACCACTTAGCGTAGTCACATCGGGTCATCCGCCGCACGGGTGGGTGGCACCGGGCCAGCCACGAGAACGAAGGAGTTCACCATGCGGCGTCACCACCGCAAGCGTCCCTGGTTGATCATGAGTCTTGCGTTCGCGCTGCTCGCCGGTCTGGTCCTCGTCATCCCGGGGATCGCCGCGGCGAAGACCATCACGTTCGAGTTCACGTTCCTGCATCCGGACGGAACGACGACGACGATCACCGGGAGCGACACAGACAACACCGCCTTCCTGCCGGATGCGGGTGGGACCTCCAAGAACGATCCGGCCGGCATGGAGGTCCACATCTCCTGTTCCGACGACTTCCCGAGAGGCTGGGGAGAGAAGGACGGCCCGGATCCGATTCTGGATTCCGCATGGCAGGTTCTCTCGTTCACGATCTTCGAGAACGGGGATCTGAAGTGCACCGGGGGCCTGCCTCAGCCGCCGCCGGAGCCCGACATCGACATCGAGAAGGCCACCAACGGGTTCGACGCCGATCAGCCCACCGGCCCGGAGATCCGGGTCGGGGATCAGGTGACCTGGACCTACGTCGTGACCAACACCGGCGACGCGGATCTGCACAACTCGGTGGTGACCGACGACAAGGTCGGCCAGATCGGGGTGATCCCGTTCCTGGCGCCGGGGGCGTCGGCGACGCTCACCAAGACCGGCACCGCCCAGGAAGGCCAGTACGCCAACCTGGCGACGGTGGTCGGGACTGCCCGGATCCCCCTGTCGACCAGCAGCGTGGCCTCCCAGCCGGAGGGCAAGTACTACGCCTTCTTGTTCGAGGACATCAACAGCGACGACACGACGTTCGTCGACGGCCGAGTGCTCACGAACGACCAGTTCTTCCCGAACCTCGGCGGCACGTCGCAGGACAACCCGACCGGGATGACCATCCACTTGTCGTGCTCCGACCCCTTCACGGGCGGCTGGGGTGTCAAGGAGGGGCCGGTCCAGGGAGTCGACACGGCATTCCGCATCGAGTCCTTCTGGATCTACGAGGTCAAGAAGGACGGCGAGGTCAAGACCAAGTGCGGCTCGCCGTTCCCGGTGGAGGAGCAGGTCGAGGACGAGGACCCGAGCCACTACGTCGGGATCCCCGGCGACCCGGAGATCGACATCGAGAAGTTCACGAACGGTGAAGATGCCGATCTGCCGCCGGGGCCGTCGATCCCGGTGGGCGGGACGGTCACCTGGACGTACGTGGTCACCAACACCGGCGACGTCGACCTCTACCGGATCGAGGTGTACGACGACATCGAGGGCTGGATCGACTTCGAGTGGTACCTGGCCCCCGGCGACTCGGTGACCTTTACGGCAAGCGGGACCGCCTCGCCCGGCCAGTACGCCAACGAGGGCTGTGTGACCGCCAACACCCACTGGCAGGGGACCGGTGAGGACGTGGACGACTGCGACCCGAGCCACTACCTGCCGCCGGGCGAGCCGGACATCGACATCGAGAAAGCCACCAACGGTGAAGATGCCGATCTGCCGCCGGGCCCGTCGATCCCGGTGGGCGGGACGGTCACCTGGACCTACGTGGTGACCAACACCGGCGATGTGCCGCTGTTCGGCATCGAGGTGTGGGACGACATCGAGGGCTGGATCGACTTCGAGTGGCGGCTCGACCCGGGGCAGTCGGTGACGTTCACTGCGACGGGGGTCGCCACGGCCGGTCAGTACGCCAACGAAGCGTGTGTGACGGCGAACACGAGCTCCGCCGGCACCGGTGACGAGGTCGAGGACTGCGATCCGAGCCACTACCGGCCGCCGGGTGAGCCCGGGATCGAC
>CAYXHU010000004.1:0-14049 GCA_964464675.1 uncultured Acidimicrobiia bacterium | reverse complement strand
TGGGGTGTGTCGTCGGCTACAGCACCGACGACGGCACGATGGTCGAGGACTGCGATCCGAGCCACTACCGGCCGCCGGGTGAGCCCGGGATCGACGTCGAGAAGCTCACCAACGGCTTCGACGCCGATCAGCCGCCCGGCCCGACGTTGAACGTCGGTGACACGGTCACCTGGACCTACATCGTCACGAACACCGGCGACGTGGACCTGGAGAATCTGGAGGTCACCGACGACAAGGAAGGCTTCATCGGGACGATCTCGTTCCTCGGTGTCGGCCAGTCCGGGACGTTGACCAAGTACGGCATCGCGGTACCGGGTCAGTACGAGAACCTGGGGTGTGTCGTCGGCTACAGCACCGACGACGGCACGATGGTCGAGGACTGCGACCCGAGTCACTACGACCCGCCGTTCGATCCCGAGAACCCGCAGGCCGGCGTCGACCTCGAGAAGGCGACCAACGGCCAGGACGCCGACGACGCCCCCGGGCCGTCGGTGCAGGTGGGCGACACGGTCACCTGGACGTACACGGTCACCAACACCGGCGACCAGATGCTCTACGGGATCTTCCTCTTCGACGAGGAAGAGGGGACGATCACGTGCCCCAACCGCCGTCTGGCGCCCGGTGACTCGATGACCTGCACCGCCCACGGCGTCGCCGCCGAGGGGCAGTACATGAACGTGGCCTGGGTGGACGCCTGGGGGGCCGACGGGAGCTATCTCACCGACGAGGACCGCAGCCACTACTACGGAGGCTCCGGGGGCCAACCCCCGGTTCTGCCCGAGGGCATCGATCTCGAGTTCTTCACGAACGATCGGGATGCCGACCTTCCGGCCGACGCTCCGACGTTGGGTGTGGGATCCCAGGTGATGTGGACCTACCGGCTCACCAACACCGGAGCGCAGACGCTGTACGGCATCTACCTCTTCCACGAAGGCGAGGGTCGGGTCGCGTGTCCGAGCAGACGGCTGGCGCCCGGTGACACGATGACCTGCACGCTGCTGGGATACGCTCACGAAGGCCTCTATGCGGGTCTCGCCTGGGTGGATGCCTGGGGTGAAGACGGCACCTACGTCAACGACGAGGACGCAAGCCACTACTTCGGGGTGTGGGGAGCTAACTGACACAGATGGTGGGTGCACGGTGGGGCGGCTTCGGCCGCCCCACCGGCGCGTCCAGGGTCGGGACCTTCCCTGTGGGACTTTCGGCCCGTTGGGGATGGCCGCGGGACGTGGCAGTCTTCAGGTATGCCTGAAGATAGCGCCCCGCTCGTTGCAGGCGCACCCGAAGATGGTCCCAGGTCGGAGAGCGCGGAGATGTACCTCATCACCGTGGCCCGCGCCGCTGAGGAAGGCGTCCTCGGGCCGGTTCCGGTGACGGTCGTGGCCGGATCCTTGCACGTGTCCGTGGCCGCCGCCAACGAGATGATCCGAAAGCTGGCGTCGCGCGGGCTGGTCGAATACCAGCCGTATCGGGGCGTCGAACTCACCACGGCGGGACGGCGGGTCGCCGACCGTGTCCTGCGCACGCGCAGGATCTGGTCGTCGTTCCTGGCAGGGCACCTCGAGTTCACCCCTTCCGAAGCCGACGCCCTGGCATGCCACCTGGAGCACGTGACCCCGCCCGATGCCGCCGATCGGCTGGCGGCCTGGCTGGGGGACCCCGAGGTCGGGCCGCTGGGGCGGCCCATCCCGCCGCCGACGCTGCTCGTGCAGCGTTCGGACCGGCTGCCGCTTGCCGACGTCGAGACCGGCATCGCCTTCGAGGTGGTGAGCATCGCCGCCGACCGGCCGACTGCGGCGTTCCTGGCCGCCGAGGGGGTGTGCGTCGGCGGGAGGCTCCGGGTCGCGGGTCGCGGTGAGACGGGGCTGCTGGTCGACACGGGCGAGGGGCGGGTGCATCTCGATCACGCCACGGCAGCCGGAGTGGGGGTCAGAGCGGTGCGCGATGGCTCCTGAACCCGTGACCGCCCGTCGTACGACCTGGCGTGCCCGGGTGGAGCGCCTCACCACCCACAAGGCCGTCGGTCCGTTGCTGTTCCTCGGTGCGATGTGGGTGGCGTTCAAGCTCACCACCGACGTCGCCGCCCCCTTCGTCGACTGGATCGACGCGGTGACGTCCGGGCCGCTGCGCCGCTGGGTCGGCGGAGGCCTGGATGCGATCGGGCTGGAGGACACCTGGGTGGAGAGCCTGCTCGCCGACGGCCTGCTCGGAGGAGTCGGCGCCGTCCTGGCCTTCCTGCCCGTGCTGCTGTCGCTCTACTTCGCCCTGGCGGTCCTGGAGCAGTCCGGGTATCTGGCCCGCGGCGCGCACGTCGTCGACGGCGCCATGCGTGTGATAGGCCTCCCGGGCCGGGCCTTCCTCCCGATGATGCTGGGGTTCGGGTGCACCGTGCCCGCCGTGCTGGCGCTGCGAACGCTGGAGCGCCCCAGAGACCGGGTCCTCGCCGGCATGCTGGTCCCGTTCATGAGCTGCGGGGCCCGGCTCCCGGTGTACGTGCTCCTCGCGACCGCCTTTTTCGTCGAGCACCGCACCGCCGCCGTATTCGGCATGTACGTGCTCGGCATGGTGGTTGCGGCCGTCCTCGGAGCCGTGCTCGGGAGGACGATCATGCGGAGCCCGCTCCATACGCCGGCTCCCTTCGAGGCACCACCGCTGCGGCTTCCCACGCCGGGCATGGTGTGGTCGCTGGTGCGCCGCCGCACCGTGGACTTCCTCCGGGATGCCGGCACGGTGATCCTGCTCGCCAGCATGGTCGTGTGGCTGCTGCTGGCGGTCCCGGTCCGCGGGGGCGGCTTCGGCACGGCAGACGTGGAAGACAGCGCGTTCGCGGCGGTGAGCCGGGTGGCTGCTCCCGCACTGGCCCCGCTCGGTTTCGGCGACTGGCAGCAGGCCGGTGCGCTCGCCAGCGGCCTCGTGGCCAAGGAGGTCATCGTCAGCTCATTGGCGCTCACCTACGGTCAGTCGGACGGGGACGAAGCCCCCGGGGAGCACGGGTTCTGGACCGATCTCGGGGAGATCGGAGGCGGGTTCTTCGATGCTACGGCGCACGCGCTGCGCTCCATTCCCAGCATCGTCGGGGTGGACCTGAACGGGGACGCGGGCGAGCATCCGGCGTCGCTGATCGGGTCCGTCCGGGCCGGGTTCGAGGAGAGCAGCGGCGGCAACGGAGCTGCGGCCGGCCTCGCATTCATGGTCTTCGTGCTGCTCTACACACCGTGCGCGGCGGCGCTCGCCGCCCTGCGCCGCGAGCTCGGCGCCCGGTGGATGACGATCGCGGCGAGCGGGCAGCTGGTGCTGGCCTGGGTGATGTCCTTCCTGGCGTACCGGCTCGCCGTGCTGGCCGGGCTCGGCTAGACGAGCCGCTGCGGGCCGCGGGTCCAGAGCGCTCCCTGCCCGTTGGCGAGCGACACCGGCGCCGACACGTCGTCGCTCACGACCGTCCCCGGTGCTGCGATCGCGACCCGCCAGCCCTCGATGCCGTCCGCCATACCGCCGGGGACCGCCTCGGTGGGAGCGCCTTCCATGTTGGCGAGCAACAGCACCTGTTCCCCTTCGGGTGAGGTGCGCAGCCCGCGGAACACGACCGCCCCGACCGTGGGGTGCCGGTAGTCGAATGTGTCGTCGCCGGCCAGGTCGGCGCGCAGCCACGGCCGGGCCCTGCGGAACGCACGGAGCCGATGGTTGAACGAGGCGAGGTCGGGGTCGGGGGACCAGCGTGCCACGACGCAGTAGTCGTGGACGTCGTCCATCCAGGCCCGGGCGGTGCGGCGGAGCGCATCACGATCGAGGTCGACCCCGCGGAACGGGGGGTCGGCGGCGGCGAGCAGCGCCGGGACCGGCCGGTCGTCGTCGCCGTGCAGGGAGACGGCCGCGGCGAGGTGCCGCATGAACCGGCGCAGCTCGGCGAGGTCGGTGAACCCGAGCTCCTTCATCCTCGGGAAGGCGCCGGGAGCTTCGTACCACTCATCGGTGACGTGCCAGTCCAAGAAGGTGGTCTCCTCGGCCCACACCTTGACGGCGTACCGGGCGTCCACGTTGCGCACGAACGACCAGGCGCCGCGCGCCGAGGCGGTCACGAAGTCCATCGGGATGCCGGGCAGGAAGCCGTGGAACAGCAGGTTGGCCGCGGCGTGGTCGTAGGCGTTGCGAATGATCGTCGGTGAGTCGGGACCGAGGAACGAGTTGATCTGGCCGGCCGTGTTGAGATGGCCGATCGGGTCCACCTGCATGCCGCGGCGCAACGTGTCGTGGTTGGCGCACCCGCTGATCCAGGTGCTTCCCATCTCGGCGATCTCGCGCAGGCGCCACCACCGGGTCGCCCAGAAGGTGAACAGGAACGGGGTGTTGTGGGCGAACGTGAGTGGGCCCCACTGGACGACGTGGTCCTGGTGGTCGATCACCGCCCGGTAGGTCGAGGCGAGCTCCCAGTCGGGGCGGGGCCAGGGCCGCCCGTCCTCGAAGATCATGAACGTGCGGTACCGGGAGCCGGCCACTTCCTGGACGACGTCGCTCATCTCGAGCATGTACGCGTCGTGGTAGTAGGGTCCCGAGCCGTCCTCATCCCACCAGGTGAAGTCCTGGGCTCCGTCGATCCGGAGCCCGTCGACGCCGAAGTCGCACTTGCGGCGCTGCATCTCGAGCAGGTGCCCCCGAACGATCGGGTTGCGGTAGTCGAGGTGCTGCCCGTACATGTCGGGGCCGGTGAACCAACCCTCCGGCAGGATCTCGAGGGCCTGGTGATCGGCGTGACCGTAGACCACGTCGAGGATCAGCTGCACCGGACCACCCGGCATGTCGTGGAGGGCGGCGGCGAGATCGGCGAGCTCGTGGGGCCGGCCGGTGGCGAGCAGGGCCGGGTTGACCGCGGCGCTCCCTGCGATGACCACGTCGTACCCCCAGTCGGTGGTCGGCAGGCGCCTGGCGATCGCGCTGATCCGGCCCTCCCCGGCCTCCGTCTCCTCCCATGCCGGCGGCCCGGCTTCGAAGGTGACGATCGGCTCGAGGGGCATGGGCTCGATCGCCTCGTACTCGAGCCAGATGCGGTCTGCCGGGGAGAGGGGCTTCCCGTCCCGGACCCTGGCCGCCAGGTCGCGCAGGTGCCGGGCGAGTGAGGCCAGGGTGCCGCCGGTCGTGGCGGTCCCGACGTGCACCTGGAGGATGTTCGCCGGCGGGCCGACCCGGGGGATGCCGTCGGGGCCGCGGTCCCCGGTGAGCGCGGCGTAGTGGGACGCGTCGGTTCGCGAGCGGTCCAGCTCGTCCCAGTCGAGCACCTCGGCCGGAGCGAAGGCACCGAACGGCAGGCTTCGCGCCAGGGGGTCGAGCAGCGGCAGCCGCGAGCCGCGGCGCGTCCGGATCATCCGGTAGAGATCGCCCGGCCGGGTCCTCGTGCCCGCGGCGACCCCGGCGACGGCCACCACCGCGAAGGGGCCGACGCGCTCCATGGGGATCTCGGTCGCCGTCCAGGCTACCTCCTGCTCGGGGGCAGCAGAATCCCAGTCTCCGCGCAGCAGCTGGAGGTGGGCCGGTGTCCCGGGATCGGCATCGGGGACCCAGAAACCGAACCTGGTGACCCTCTCCCGATGATGCGCGCCGAGCTCCCGGACCAGGGAGATCAGGGCCGAGTCGTCGCCGGTTCGCCACGGCGCCGCAACCCGGGCCGCCAGTTCGGAGGTGGCGTCGTCGAGCCGATGCACAGGTGTCGAATCTACCCGGAGCGCGGGGCCGCGCCAGAATGCCCGTTGTGGATCCGGGCTCCTATCGCCACTACCTCGACGAGCTGGTCGAGGGTGTCGCCGCCGACGAACGGGTGATCGGCGTGGTCGGCCTCGGGTCCACGGCGCTCCGGCCGGAGCGGCCCCCCGACGAGTGGTCGGACCACGACGTGTGGGTGGTGGTCGCCGACGGAGCCGAGGAGCAGTTCCGCAGCGATCCGTCGTGGCTGCCGGAGTCCGAGCGGCTCGTGCTGTGGATGAGGGAGACCCCCCACGGGATGAAGGGGGTGTACGACGACGGGCACTTCGTGGAGATGGCCGTCTTCCGGCTCGACGAGCTGGCGGTGACCCGAGCCAACGACTACCGGGTGCTGCTCGACGGGGAGCGGATCACCGAGCGGATGGCGGCCATCCGGGCGGCGTCGCGGGCGGATCCTCCCGATCCCGGGTTCCTGGCCGGGCAGTTCCTGACGAATCTCCTCGTGGGGGCCGCCCGGCATGCGAGGGGGGAGCGGCTGAGCGGCCACGACTTCGTGAAGTCACAGGCGGTCGGGCACTTGCTGGCGCTCGCCGCCGCGGTAGCCGAAGCGGCCGAGCCGGATGCGATCGACGACCTTACCCCGTGGCGCCGGGTCGAGCGATCCCACCCCGAGCTGGCGGCCGAGATCGACGCGGCCCTGCTCAGGGCCACGCCCGAGGCGGCCGGTGCGCTCTTGGAGATCGCCGAGCGGCGGGTCGCCCCCCGGGCCGGCTCCTCGTGGCCGGGGGCGGCGGCGGAGGTGGTGGCGGGGATGCTCCGGGCGTGGCGCGACGACGGATAGGCTGGCATTCGTGGTGAGCAGCGCCAACATCGGCGAGACCGAGGCGGCCCGCGCCTTTCGCGTCGCGGCGGAAGCCCGCTCCGGGTACGGGCTCGACGACGAGGTGTTCGACCCGATCGGCCCTCTGGCCATCGAAGACCCCGCCGAGGCGAGGTTGGTCGCCCGTTCGATCAACGAAGTTCGAGAGGCCCGGCGGTTCCCCGAGCGGGCCGTCTCGGGCGGCGATGTGATGGCGGCCGCCCTGATCCAGGAGATCCTCAGGCTCGTGGTGGCCCGTCAGGTGGCGCAGACGGAGGGGGCCGCACTGGGGGATGCCCTGGGGCGGGTGTCGGATGCGGTGGGTGCCGGAGGGGTCGACGACCTCCTGCTCCACCTGGCCGCCGGCTACCCGGCCACCGAGGTGTACCGCGGGGAGCGCGACCCGGCCGGCCACCTGGCCGGGTCGTCGCACGGTGTGCCGCACCGCCACCTGGCGCTCGAAGAGCTCGTCCTGCTACGGATGGCCAACGAGAACCCGGCCTTCGCGCGACTCCGCGAGTTGTGCGACGACACCCCGCTGGCGGAGCACACCGCCTACGGACCGGCACTCGACTCGCTCGAGGCGTTCTTCGACGAGCTGCCCGGTCCGGGACCGGGAGGCGCCTCGCTGTTCGCGACCCTGCGGGCACCTTTCCGGGCCAGCCCGACGTCGTTGTCCGGCCAGCTCGAGTACATCCGGGGCCGCTGGGCCGGCCTGCTCGGCGACCGGTTCGGCGATCTGCTGGCGCGGATCCTGCGCGCCCTCGACGTGATCGCCGAGGAGCGAGCCACGCGGGGTGCCGGGCCGGGTCGTCCCGTCGATGTGCTCGGTGCGGCCGATCTGCGCGCCGGGGGCAGGCTGGAGTACGAGCGCTTCAGCGAGGACTCGTCGTGGATGCCCCGCGTGGTGTTGATCGCCAAGAGCAGCTACGTGTGGCTCGACCAGCTCTCGAAGTGGCACGGCAGGCCGCTGCGACGCCTCGACGAGATCCCCGACGAGGAGCTCGACCGCTTGGCCGAGGCAGGGATCACCGGCCTGTGGCTCATCGGGGTGTGGGAACGATCCAGGGCGTCGGCCCGGATCAAGCATCTCCGGGGCGACCCCGACGCCGTGGCGTCGGCGTACGCCCTCTACGACTACGAGATCGCCGGCGACCTCGGCGGGTGGCCGGCGTACGAGGAGCTGCGCAACCGGGCCTGGCAGCGCGGGATCCGGCTGGCCAGTGACATGGTTCCCAACCACGTCGGGATCGACGGGAGGTGGGTGATCGAGCATCCCCACTGGTTCTTGTCGGTGCCGCACCCTCCGTTTCCCGGCTACTCGTTCACCGGGCCCGACCTGTCCACCGACCCCCGGGTCGCGATCCAGATCGAGGACCACTACTGGGATGGGACGGACGCCGCGGTCGTCTTCAAGCGGCACGACCGGGGCACGGGGGAGGATCGCTACATCTACCACGGGAACGACGGCACCTCGATGCCATGGAACGACACCGCCCAACTGGACTACCTCTCGGCCGAGGTGCGCGAGGGGGTCATCCAGACGATCCTCCACGTCGCCAGGATGTTCCCGATCATCCGGTTCGATGCGGCGATGACGCTCGCCAAGCAGCACGTCCAGCGGCTGTGGTTCCCGCCGCCCGGGCACGGCGGGGCGATACCTTCGCGCGCCGAGCACGGAATGACCGGCTCCGAGTTCGACGCCGCCATGCCCGAGGAGTTCTGGCGGGAAGTGGTCGACAGGGTGGCCGCCGAGGTGCCCGACACGCTGCTCCTCGCCGAGGCGTTCTGGATGCTCGAGGGGTACTTCGTGCGCACGCTGGGCATGCACCGCGTCTACAACAGCGCGTTCATGCACATGCTCTCCCAGGAGGACAACTCCAAGTACCGGCGCCTGATCAAGGATGTGATCGAGTTCGATCCCGAGATCCTCAAGCGGTTCGTCAACTTCATGAGCAACCCCGACGAGGAGACCGCCGTCGCCCAGTTCGGCAAGGACGACAAGTACTTCGGCGTGTGCACGCTGATGGTGACGATGCCCGGGCTCCCCATGTTCGGCCACGGGCAGATCGAGGGATTCCACGAGAAGTACGGGATGGAGTACCGGCGTGCGAAGTGGGACGAGCAGCCGGATCGAGGGCTCGTCGAGCGCCACCGCCGCGAGATCTTCCCGCTGGTGCACCGCAGGGCACAGTTCGCCCAGGCGGCCGAGTTCCTGCTCTACGACCTGCACGCCGACGGCGGCTGGGTGAACGATGACGTATTCGCTTACTCGAACCGGGTGGACGGCCGGGCCTCCCTCGTCCTCTACCACAACCGCTTCGCGGAGACGTCGGGGTGGATCGCTCGATCGTCTCCCTACGTCGTGAAGCAGACCGGGGAGATGGTGACCCGCCACCTCGCCGAGGGGCTGGGCCTCAGGGCGGGGGAGCACGACGTGGTCGTGTTCCGGGAGCACCCCTCGGGGCTGGAGCACGTGCGGCGGAGTCGCGACCTGGCGGAACGGGGCTTCCGGGTGGAGCTGCGGGCTTTCGAGTGCCGGGTCTACCTCGACTTCGAGGAGATCGCCGACGAGACGGGAGCGTACGCGTTCCTCGCCGACCGTCTGGAGGGGCGCGGGGTGCCCAGCGTCGCCGAGGCGATGCTGGAGCTGCGCACGGGGCCGTTGCACGAGGCGCTCGCCGGGGTGGCCGTCGCCACCCGGGGCGAAGGGGCGGGGTCGCTGGTGGTGGAGTCGTCCTTCGAGCGGTTCGCCGTCGAGGCTCGGGCGCTCGGTCTCCCCGTGGAACCCGCCGGGTTCCTCCGAGACGTGAAGCGGCTCTCGGCCGGGCTCCCCGCCATGGACGAGGCGGCCCCGACCTTCGACCCGGGATGGCTCGGGGTGTGGGCGGCGGTGCGGGCTCTCGGCGACGAGCATCCCGCCGGGCTTCGGCTCGACCGCCTGGATCTGGAGGGGTCCGAGCGGTGGTCCCGGGTGATCCCGATCGTGGAGCGCTTCGCGGAGCAGCTCGCAGCCTGGTCGCGGACCAGGGGATCGGCGGGTGGGCTCCGCCGGCTGCTCGACGAGATCGGCACGTCGCCCGACGGGGCCGCGCTGCTCCGGGTGCACGACTACGACGGGATCACCTGGTTCGACAGGGACGGCTATCGGGACCTGGCGAGGGGCATGGCGCTCGCACCGTTGCTCGCACCGCGGAGCCGTGCCGGGGCGCCGCGAGTGGCCGAACTGCTCAAGACGCTCCGTGCGGCCGAGGAGCGGTCCGGGTATCGCCTCGAGCGTCTTCTCGGGAGATAGCCGCGTCCGGGTCGTGGGGGAGTGTCCCCCGTGCGGCGCGCAGGTAGGCGAACGGCGTCTCCGCGGCGAAGTTCGACACTCGCGAGGTGTAGACGTCGGCGTAGCGCTCCACCTGCCTCGCGAACAGGCTCTTGTCGTTCCCGGAGCGCATCAGCGGCCCCCAGGACGGGTTCCGGAGCTGGCCGGCTGCGATGGCCAGGGGCGCGATCTCTTCGTCGAGGTCGGCGAGATCGGAGCGCAGAGCCTCGATGGAGGCGTCTCGCTGCTGAGGCTCCATGGGCGGCCCCGCGATGGGCGCGTACCCGAGCCGGATGCGCTGCTTGTCGAGGCGGAGGGTGGCGAGGCGCCGTTCCATCTCCTCCTTGTGGAGCATCAGCCCGCGGAGGCGTTCCTCCTCGGGCGCGAAGTCCCGCTGGGCGCGCACCTCGCTCTCGAGCTCGCGTAGGACGAGCGCGGTCCGCCACCGCAGCAGGGTCTTGGACACGTGGACGTCGTCGAACAGGTGATCGCCGACGTAGAGGATCTGGTCGCCGGCCAGGCCGAGGTGCTCTTCGAGCAGTGCCGCGTTGCCCCCGAAGTAGACGGCCCCGCGTTCCAGGTCGCCGTGGTGGGGCTCGAGCAGGCCGCGGGCCTCGTCGACGACCCTGAAGAGTGGGGGGTTGCCGGAGAAGAACCCCGGCTTCCCGGCGGCGACGATCACGACGTCGAACAGTTCCCGCCACGAGCCGGGGAGGTGCGGCTCGACGGTGTATCGCATCATCCGGTCGGCGTACGACCACTCCGAGTTGGTGATGAGCATGAGCCGTTTCCCGGCGTTGGCCTGGTCGACCAGCGTCAGCACGGTGTCGGGGTCCGGCACGACGAACGTGTCGGGGTCCTGGAGGATCTCCGCCTTGAGCGTGCCCTCCATGTGGGCTTCGTCGATGGTGGACCGGACCGTTCGGTACAGGTCGGCGTAGCCGAGGACGCCCGTCAGCCGGCCCGCGTCGTAGAGATCGACGAGTTGGGCGAAGAGGCGCGCCTCCGACAACGAGAAGAGCGTGTTGAGGAACACGAACCGCGGCGAGGAGAGGTCGACGACGATGCCTGCATAGGTGGATCGCAGGTCGTCGAATTCCAGGAAGCGTGTCCCGTGGGCTGCTCGGATCACCCATCCGAATCGGGTCGGCTTGACGAGGTTGCCGGTCTCCAGGTCGATGGTGAGGCCCCGGATCACGCTCGAAGGGTCGAACTCGAGGTCGCCGACCGGCCACCCCCGGTCCGCAAGGCGGCGCCGGGTGTGCTCGTAGGCGCGCTGTTCCCACTCGTCCACGCGGTAGTGGACGAGTGTGTAGTCCATGTCGTAGCCGATGGCGCGAATCGAGCGGAGGTTCAGGGTGCGGTTCCCGTAGATGCGCCGCTCGGGGGGTGAGGGGAGCACGGAAGCATCGTAGACCGATGGCCGGCGGCGCGCGAACCAGGCCTGTTCGATCAGAGTAACCCGTACCATATACTTGACAGCTGCGATAGCCTTCGATATGGTTCGATCATGATCGAACAACCGGGAGAGGTGCGATGACCATCAGCGGTCCCAAGGTTCGGGACTACACCGAGGGACGACGCCAGACCGCCGTCGACATCGCCCACGGATACGGCTTCGAAGCGGTGTTGGCCGTCTTCGCCTACTCGGCGTGGGTCGGCGACACGGACGGCGGCGCCGAGTACGAGGTCGGCGAAGAGTGGTTCACCGATGTCGAACGGCGGATCGACCCCGGGCTGCTCGGCCGGGTACGCGACCTCGGATGCTGCTCCTGGGTGTGGTTGGGACTGCTCGGGATCGCCCTCGAGATGCCCGAACCTCGTACCTCCGAGGCGCTCGTCGCCGGGCTGCGGTCGTCCGATCCGGTCGAACTGCGCCGCCGACTCCTCGGCATCGTGCTGGGACACGTCGTCGCCGACGCCTCCCTGCTCGACCGGGCCGCCTCGGGCGATCGCGAGGCGTTCGCCGAGGCCGCACGCAACTCCCAGGAGGACCTGAGCGGGCTCGCCGGCATGGTCGAAATGGACGCCGCGGCGGTGCGCGACATGATCGCCGACGCAGTGGAGGCCTTCGGCGATGCCGCCCACGACGACCCGGACCGGGTCGCGGCGATCCTGGCCCGCGACGCCGAGCACAAGCGAACCCTGGCGCGCACCATGCCCCCGGAGGGCCTCGTCGAGCTCGCCACCAACGGGATCACCTTCGCGGCGCAACCCGACGTGAGCACGGTGGTGCTCGTGCCCTCGGTGATCACCCGGCCCTGGGTGACGATCAGCGAGCACGGCCCGGTTCGGATCTTCTCGTATCCGGTGTCCGACGAACACCTCAGCGCGGATCCCGACGCCCCTCCCGCCTGGCTCGTCGATTTCTACAAGGCCCTCGGCGACGAGCGCCGACTGCGGCTGCTGTCCGTGCTGGCCGAAGGCCCGGCCGGTTTCGCCGACCTGACGGCGCGGCTCGACCTCGCCAAGTCCACCGTCCATCACCATTTGCGAGTGCTCCGCCGTGCCGGCCTGGTCCGGGTCACGGTCGGAGACGAGAAGGAGTACAGCCTGAGAACCGATGCGGCTCCCGAGGCGGCCCGGATGCTCGAGGCCTACCTGGGGACCGTGACCGAAGGAGATCATCGATGAACGCTCACCACTACGCCCACGCCCACGCCCTCGACCTCGACCGGTACCGCGTCGCAGAGCAGCGCCGCAAGATCGCCGAGGCTCGCCGTCATCCCGGCGTGGCACGGCGCACCGTCGGCACCGCGCTCGTGGCCGCCGGGAGCCGGCTGCTCCGGGCCCCCAGCCCGCGGCCGGCCACGGGGCGAGACCCCTGCGTCTGAGGAGGAGCGCTTCCTCCGGTGGGGCCGGCCTCGTGCCGGCCCCACCCGCGCGAAGGTTCACGTGTCGTTCCGTGCCGCGTCACCCACGGTTCACACCGGCCGGATACGGTGGCCGTGCCACCGGTTCCGAGCGTGTCGTCTCCGCGTGACCGAGCCGGGCGGGAGCCGACTTCCTCCCGAGGAGGCCCCGCACCCCCGGGGGCATCGAACCAGGGGGGCAGACGCCGCCGTGCCCGGCGGCGTCTGCGCGTAGGTCAGTCCTCTGCCTCTTCCGAGGCTCCACCGGAGAGGAAGTCCTCTTCCTCTGCCGGCTCCGGCTCGGGAGGCCGGCCGGCGTCGACGACGTTGTGCATCCACACCGTGCGCTGCGGGAACGGGATCTCGATGCCCTCGGCGTCGAAAGCGGCCTTGACCCGCTTGCGGACCTCGCGGGCCGTCGCCCACTGCTCGCCCGGCTCTACCTTGAGAACGAGTCGGATGGCGATGCTGCTGGCCCCGAAGGCCTCGACGCCCCAGATCTCCGGCTCCTCGAGCACGGTGGCGAAGTCGAGTTCGTCCTGCCATACCGAGTCGGCCGCCTGCTTGATGATCGCCGCGGCGTGGTTGATGTCGGTGTCGTAGGCCACTTCGATGTCGAGCACCGCCCGAGCCCACTGCTGCGACTTGTTGCCGACCCGCGTGATCACCCCGTTGGGCACGAACCACACAGTTCCGTTCACGTCGCGTAGCCGGGTGGTGCGGAGCCGCACCTCCTCGACGACTCCGGAGGCCTCGCCCACGTCGACGACGTCGCCGATCCCGTACTGGTCTTCGACGAGCATGAACACCCCGCTCAGGAAGTCCCGAACCAGGGTCTGGGCTCCGAAGCCGAGGGCCACGCCGACGATTCCTGCCCCGGCGATCAGCGGACCGAGGTTGATGCCGAACTCGGCGAGGGCGATGAATGTCGCCAACCCGTACACGACCATCGTGGTGATGCTTCGCAGCACCGAACCGAGCGCCTGGGCCCGCTGGGTGCTGCGTTCCGCCTGCACGGCGAGCAGGTTGGCCTTGCGCAGCGCCCGTTCGGCCGCAGCGAAGCGGCCGTCCTCGATCTCCTCGGCTCGGCGCCGCTCGGCGGCCTCCCGGCGCTGCTCGATGAGCCGGTCGATGAACCGGGTCACCGCCCGGCGCACCATTCGGTTCACCACCCAGGCGACCACCAGGATGAGCACCACCTTGAGCGGCTTGGCGACCACCCATTCGGTCGCCCGGGCAACCGTCGAGTTGCCGGTGAGGTCGAACACCCATTCACACACCACTCCCGGGGAGTCCCCGCAGCCGTCGATCAGCGCCGTACCGGTCTGGAAGAG
>CAYXHU010000003.1:0-18149 GCA_964464675.1 uncultured Acidimicrobiia bacterium | reverse complement strand
CGAAGCTGGTCACCGGTGAGTGGGCGGGGACGATGGTCCTCACCGAGCCCCAGGCGGGCTCCGACGTCGGCGCGGTCAAGACGAAGGCCGTTCCCGCCGACGACGGGACCTGGCGGATCTCCGGTCAGAAGATCTACATCACGTACGGAGACCACGACCTCACGGAGAACATCATCCACATGGTGCTCGCCAGGGCGCCCGACGCACCCCCGGGGACCAAGGGGATCTCCTGCTTCATCGTCCCCAAGTACCTGGTCGAGCCGGACGGGAGCCTCGGAGAACGCAACGACGTCACGACGGTGTCGCTGGAGCACAAGCTGGGGATCCACGCCAGCCCGACGGCGGTGCTGTCGTTCGGCGACTCGGGCGGCGCCGTGGGCTATCTCGTCGGCGAGGTGCACCAGGGCATGCGCGCCATGTTCACGATGATGAACAACGCCCGGCTGCAGGTCGGCCTCGAAGGCCTCGGCATGGCCGAGCGCGCCTACCAACTGGCCGCCGCCTTCGCCGTCGAACGCACCCAGGGCCGGGCCGTCGGCGCACCCAGAGGAACCACTTCGCCGATCGTCGAACACCCCGACGTCAGGCGCTCGCTCATGCTCATGCGGGCTCGCAACGAGGCGATGCGCGCCCTGCTGTACCTCAACGGCGAAGCCATCGACCTGGCCGCACACACTCCCGACGGCGCGGAGCGGGACCGGGCGGCAGCCCTGGCGGCGATCCTGACCCCGATCTCGAAGGCCTGGTGCACGGACCTGGGGGTCGAAGTGGCATCGATCGGCATACAGATCCACGGCGGCATGGGGTATGTCGAGGAGACCGGGGCCGCCCAGATGTGGAGGGACGCCCGAATCGCCCCGATCTATGAGGGCACCAACGGCATCCAGGCCCAGGATCTGGTGATGCGCAAGCTGCCGATCGCAGGAGGGAACGCGGTCCGGGCCCTCCTCGACGAGGTGCGGGCCACCGTGGGGCTGCTCGACGGCGAGCTCTCGCCGCTCGGCGAGCGGCTCGAGGACGCCGCGAACGCGCTCGCCGAGGCGGGCGAGTGGCTGTTGTCACGACTCGAAGAGGCTCCGAACGACGCCCTCGCAGCAGCGACGCCCTACCTGGACATGTTCGGCACCACGCTCGGCGGGTGGCTCATGTGCCGGTCGGCCCTAGCGGCACGCTCCTCCGAGGCCGGCGAGCCCGCCAGGTTCCTCGGCGCCAAGCTGGCGACGGCCCGCTTCTATGCCGATCACGTGCTGCCGACCGTCCGCGGCCTGCTCGGCACGGTGACGGCGGGCGCCGACGGGGTCTTCGCGGTGCCGGTCGACGAGCTCGCCTGAGCCGGCGGGCGGCGGGAACGGGGGCGAAGCCCTCCCCTAGGCCCTAGCCCGGGTTCATCAGGATCACGACGACCGCGATGGCGATCACCGCGATGGTCACGAAGGCCAGCCGCACCATCGGGTTGCGGTGCCACGGTTCGGTCACCGCGATCGCAGGGATCCCACGGGGAAGCGGGAGCTCGGCACCGCACGCCCGGCACGCGTCGTCTTCGGCATCCGCCGGTGTCCCACAGGCAGGGCACCGCAACGGGTCGTCGGCCATGTTCCCTCCCGCTCGGGTACCGTCGCCGACGAGCCTAGGGTGAACGACCCCGACCCGAAAGGCAGCCGTGCCCGCGTACCAGTCACCCCCGGACCTGACCATCGATCTCGATGGTGACTACACCGCCACCCTCCACACCAACCACGGCGATGTCACGATCTCCTTCTTTCCGGCCGAGGCGCCGCTCGCGGTGAACAACTTCATCTTCCTCGCCGGTGAGGGGTTCTACGACGGGGTCGTCTTCCACCGAGTCGTCCCCGGCTTCGTCGTCCAAGGCGGAGACCCGACCGGAACGGGGCGGGGAGGGCCGGGGTACACCTTCCGCGACGAGCTGGAGACCTCGCGGCGGTACACCAGGGGGACGGTGGCGATGGCCAACGCCGGTCCCAACACGAACGGGAGCCAGTTCTTCGTGTGCCTCGAGGACGTCGGGCTTCCCAACGCCTACACGATCTTCGGCGAGGTCACTTCCGGGATGGACGCGATCGACGCGATCGCCTCCGTTGCGCGTCGCGGCGAGCGGCCCACCGAGGATTGTGTGATCGAGCGAGTCACCGTTACCGGCGTCTAGGTCAGGGCGTCAGGCGAGCAGCATGCGCGCCGCGGCAGCCAGCGCCGCGGCGACCAGGACCCAGCGCATCCACCCCGCCCCGCGCTTCACCGCCAGTGTGGAGGCCAGGCCCGCCCCCAGCATCGATCCCACCCCGACGGCGAGCCCGGCCGCCCAGTCGACCTGATCCGCCGCGGCGAAGAGCAGCAGGGTCACCGGCATGTAGGCGAGGATCAAGGCGACCTTGGCGGCATTGCCCCTGACGAGCCCCAGACCCACGCCGGGAACCAGCGCGGCGAGGAAGAGGAACCCGACGCCGGCCTGCACGAAACCCCCGTAGTAGCCGATGAGCAGCAGCACGCCGGACCGCCACGGCTCGCGCAGGCGGGGTTCGTCGGCCGGCTCCCACTGCGACGGCTTCAGCACCACCGAGAGCGCGACGAGGACCACCGCGACCGCGAAGACACGGCGGAGGACCCCGGCGGAGAGCTGGCTGGCGGTCCAGGCGCCGGCGGCGGCTCCGAGCACAGTCGGGGCGACGAGGTGGCCCACAAGGCTCCAGGGGACCGCACCCCCTCGCTGGTACCCGGCGACGCCGACGATGTTCTGCATCAGCAGCCCGATCCGCAACGACCCGTTGGCGACGTTGGCCCCAACTGCCTCCACGAGGATCGGAATCGTGATGACGGAGCCGCCGCCCGCCACGGTGTTCATGAAGCCGGCGGCGATCCCGCCGGCGCCGAGCAGCAGCAGCGTGGTAGTCGACACCGCCAGCATGCTACGAGCCGGGCGGCGAGCCGTGCGTCAGCCCCGTGCAGCCTCGTAGGCGGCGATCGCAGCGTCGCGTGCCTCGGCATGATCCACAATGGGTGGCGGGTACGTGTCGCCCAGCACGACCCCGGCAGTCTCCAGTTCGAGCGGTCCGAGCATCCACGGAGCATGGAGCGCGGCGCCGTCGAGATCGCCGAGCTCGGGGACCCACCTGCGTACGTAGTCGCCGTTGGGATCGAAGCGCTTGCCCTGGAGCACCGGATTGAAGACCCGGAAGTAGGGCGCGGCATCCGTCCCGGTTCCGGCCACCCACTGCCAGTTGCCGACGTTCTGGGCCACGTCGCCGTCCACGAGCAGGCGCCTGAAGTGCCGCTCGCCGAGACGCCAATCGACGAGCAGGTCCTTGACGAGGAACGAGGCGGCGATCATGCGCACCCTGTTGTGCATCCAGCCCTCGGCAGCGAGCTGCCGCATGCCGGCATCCACGATCGGATACCCGGTGAGCCCGGCTTGCCAGGCCGCCAGGGCCTCGGGGTCGTCACGCCAGGCGATCGAGTCGTACTCACGGCGCATGGAGCGTGCCGTCGTGTCGGGGTGGAAGTGCATCACCTGGGCGTAGAAGTCCCGCCAGGCGAGCTGGCGCACCAGGCTCCGGCGACCGGCGCTCTCGTCGCCAATGTCCCGCGCCGCGGTCCGGGGCGACAGGGTCCCGAACTTGAGATCCGCCGAGAGTCGGCTGGTGGCGTCCAGGTCCGGCCGGTCGCGCACCTCGTCGTAATCGTCGGCGCGATCCACGGCGGCGGCGAGGCGCACGAGAGCGGCCGCTTCACCTCCGGGCATCACCGCGGGTGGAAGGTCGGGCACGCCCCCGCCCGGATCACCGGCCACCCGGGCCTCACCCGGCTCCGGCAGGGGTGCCCAGGGCTCGGCTGCCCACCTCCTGTGGAACGGGGTGAACACCCGGTACGGCTCACCTGCGGAGGTGAGGATCTGTCCCGGCGCGTGGACGTAGCGGCCGTCGTGGACCCGCTCCCGGCCGTCGAGCTCGGAGCGAACCGCCCGGTCGCGCCGCGCCGCATAGGGCGTGACGTCGTCGTTCCAGTACACGGCATCGGCACCCCGGGCGGCCTCGAGCACGGCCTCCACCGGATCGCCCCTGCGCACCAGCAGCCGTCCTCCCCACTGCCCGAGGGAATCGTCGAGCGCCACGAGGTGCGCCCCGAGCTGGTTCCGGCGGGCAGCTCCGGAGCCGTCCCACAGGCCCGGGTCGATCACGAAGAGGGCGACGACACGTTCGTGGAGGGCGGTCGCCTCCGCCCAGGCCGGGTTGTCACCAAGACGCAGGTCCGAACGGAACCAGACGAGACCGGTGGTCACGACAAACGCTTCTGCCGATCGATCCACTCGTCGACGACGGCCCATTCGGCGAAGAGCCAATCGACCTGCCGGTCGGGATCGCTCGGGATGGTGGAGCGCGGCACCCGCCGGAAGGAGATGCGGAGATCGGCGCCGACGATCTTCCCGCTCCACATGTGCTTCACGTTGGCGAGGCCGTCGAGCCCGACGTGGGAGATCACCACGACGTCCGCGTCCGGTGCCCCGGCGAGCAGGGCGAGCGGGCCGCCGAGGCGCGGCGGCAGCACGTGACGGAAGGCTCTCGCCCGATCGGCGAGCTGGGGATGGCGGCGGGCCAGGCTGTCGCCCGCCTTCCGGGCCTTCTCCGTCGTGTACCTGGTCCCTTCCGGGTAGATCAACACGCCTTCGTCGGCGGTGAGGCCTTCGGCCAGGGCCCGGACCGAGGCGATCTCATCCGAGTTGCCGGATCCGCGATGGACGAAGTAGTTCACGAGGCGGTTGCCTGCGATGTCGATGGCCGGGTCGACGAGCAGCTCCTTCTTGAGCACGTAGCGCAACAGCAGGCCGTGGCGCCGGGTCACGATCGCGTTGGCCAGCAGCACGTCGGCGATGCTGGCGTGGCGAATGAAGACGAGCACCGGCCCCGGTACCACCACGTGGTCGGCGTCGATGACGAGCCGCATCGAGAAGAGCGTCCTGATCACCCAGAAGAGCCCGCCGGCCCACCACGACTGGAGCCGGTAGGTGAACCGCAACTCCAGGCTGCGAATCCGGCCGAACCCGGACGCGACCCACGTCACGAGCAGGCCCGCCAGGGCGAGCAGTTCGGCGACGAGGTACGCCCACCCGAACAGCACGAGACGGGACGCGATGAAGGAGACCCGCCACCCCAGCCATCGGACCACGTCCACCACCAAGGCGCCGGCGAGCATCACGGGCAGCGCGACCGTGTAGCCGAGGAACAGGATGATGAGGATCGGGATGGTGCGCAGCCGCCTCAGCAGCGCTCCCTGCTCTCCACCTGTGCGGACCCGCTTCGTCACCTACAGGTACTGTCCCGGGACGTCGGCACCGCCGCGGGTCTGCGCCTCGATGGCCTTCATCCGCATCTGCTGCAGCTGATGGGCGGCGGCCGCCTGCTGGGTGAGCAGGCTCGCCTGGATCCCGGCGAACAGCCCCTCCAACCACCCGACCAGTTGTGCCTGGGCGATCCGCAACTCCGATTCGGAGGCCGTCTCGCTGGAGATGGGAATGAAGATGTCCCGCAACTCGTCGCGGAGGTCCTCGCTGAGGACGTCCTCCATCTCCTCCAGGGAACGCTCGTACACCTCGGTGAGCCGCCGCCGGCCGGGATCGTCGATGGGCGCCTGGCGCACTTCCTCGAGCATCGCCCTGGTCATCGACGCGATCCGCATCAACTTGGGGGCCTGGATGTACGAGGTGCCCTCCTGGGCATCCTCCTGTCCGGGCGTCACCGCCCCGGGTTCGGCGCCGGCATCGGATGTGGTGTCCCGTTCGGTCATGCCCCTCACCTTAGAGTCATCCCCACCCCTCTACGAAGCTCGGGGGCGGGGAGGCTGCGCAGGCGGATCGACAGGCACGTCAACCCGCCGTCGGCCTTGGCGAACTCGGAGACGACCACCCGAAGGACCCCCAACCCGCGGGCCTCCAGGACGGCTGCCGCGTCTGGATGGGCGGCCGACGCGAGGATGCGCCCGTCGGGGAGCCGCACGCAGTTCGCCGCGCCCGGCGCCGTGCCGGGCACCGGCACCACCTCCACCTCCCCGAACTCGCTCACCTCGACGCCGTCTGTCCAGGCGAGCACGGCTTCATCGGAGATCGCGGTGACCGCGGACTTCAGGTGGAGCCCGGCACGCACCTGCACGGGGATCACCTCTCTCCCCGACCCCGCTGCGAAGTCCGTGAGCGCGGCGACCCCGGCCCGGTTGGTGCGCCCGGAGATCCCCACCAGCACCCTGCCCCCCACCTGGAGGACGTCACCCCCGTCGAGGGTCGCCGGCGGAAGCATCGTCTCGACCTCCACCATCGTGCGCAGTGCTGCAGCGACCGCGGAGACCTCACCGCGCCGCGACCGGTGGCCGGGACGGGTGATCAGCGCGCGATCGCCGATCACCACCGCGGTGTCCTCGATGAACGGACAGTCGGGATGATCGTCGTCCGCGGGCAGCACCGAGGTGGCGAACCCTCCTACCTCGAGCGCACGGCGATAGGCATCGTGCTGGACGCGGGCGAGCGCCACGTCGATCGACGCGGCCGGTTCCGAGCTCAGCGCAGCAGAGAAGGAGCCCGGCACTGCTCGCAGCAGGGCGATGGGACGGCCGACCATCCGGCAAGGCTACCCCTACGCGAAGCGACCGCCCGGTGGGCGGTCGCTCCTGGGCTGAGACGGGAGGGTAAAGGGAGCATTACCTTCCGACGCAGTATCCATCGGCGTTGCCATGCCGCGCCTTGAGCCGTTTCTCGGCCCGTCCGGGTCGGATCAGCCGGTCCCCGGCGGGCGGTAGATGGTCGCCTTGTGGATGGCCGAATCCACCTCTTCGAGGCTCAGCAACGGGATGGTGGACACCCGGGCGCCGCGCGCCGAGTTGATGGCGAGCGACATGGCGACGAGCTCGGCGTGCCCCGGCATGTCGCAGATCCAGTACAGATCTTCCTCACCGAAGGCGTAGTGGAAGCTCTCGAGCGTGCCCCCGAGTGAGTTGATGAGACCTTCGACGGCCTCGTGCCGGCCGCTGCCCCCGTCCCTCAGCAGGCCCCTGGTTCCTTCGGCGCTGTACGACGCCTTGACGAGATACTTCGGCATTGCTCTCCAATCGCAGGTGCGCCGCAGCGCACGCTCGTCTCCCCGACACGACGCTAACACTCTCCCGCAGGCCCCGGTCGAGACGCCGGCGGCAGGCCCCCGCGTGGTGTCACGGTGTCAGCAGGTAGTCCTCCGCCTCGTCGCTCCACTCCATCGAGACGTACCTCCCCGCTGCGGCGGCCTTGCAGAACTGCAGGAACCCGCCGTACCCGAAGGACTTCTCGCTGAAGTCGGGACGCGACTTGCGCAACCGGTCCTTGAGGCCCGACAACGGCACCGGCTCGCCCTTCCCTGCATTGGCGACCACGTCCCCGAGCAGGCGGAAGGCCTCCTCCGCCTTCCCGCCGCCACTGGGGAACGACACCTCGGGATCGCCTCGAGCCGGGCCTTCGCTCAGTTCCACGACCCCCCGGTCTGCGAGGTTCCTCAGCAGCTCACCGAAGCCGCGGAACCCGTGTTCCGCTTCGCTGAAGGTCGGGTCCTTGCGGATCAGCGCGCGCTTCAACGACGAGGCGAGCACCACACCCTCGGACCGCTGCATCCCCGAGAGTGTCTGCGTGACCAGCCTGTCCAGATCGGGGGTCTCCTCACGTTCGGGTTGCTGCGAAACCTCGGCCTTGGGCTTGCTCGCCCGGCGCCGTGTCGGCAACTCGACACCCTCGAGCGTCTCGTAGAAGAGGAACTCGTCGCAGGCCGGCGGAAGGAGCCCGGAGGTGGAGTCCCGCAGCCCGATGCCGACCACTCGCTTGTTGAGCTCGCGCAGCTTGTGGACCAACGGGGTGAAATCGCTGTCGCCGGTGACGATCACGAAGGTCGTGATGTATTCGCGTTCGAGCGACAACTCGACGGCGTCGACGGCCATCTTGATGTCGGCGGCGTTCTTGCGGGACATGCCGAGCCGCTGAGGGATCTCGATCAGTTCGACCTGTTGCTCGGCCAGCCCGCGGCGGGCTCCCTCGAACAGCGTCCAGTCGGCGTAGGCGCGCCGCACCACGACGCGGCCCCGCTCGGCGAGCGCGTCGGAGATCGGCTTGAACACGAACTGGTGGCCGCCGAGGTCCTCACGGGCTCCGATGGCGAGGTTCTCGTAGTCGATGAATACCGCGATTCGGTCTTCGGGAAGGTCCATGCGACCAGCGTAGGCGGTGGGAGCTTGTGACGCCGAGGCCGCCCTGCCACGCTGGCGTTCGTGTTCCGGCAACCCGACGGCCACCTCACCGTCAGAACCGTGCGCGTGCTCAGCCGCGCCCACGCAGTCGCATACCGGCTCACGGGCGGAGTCGTCGGACGCCGGCTCGTCGGCAACGACATGCTGCTGCTGACCACGCGGGGAAGGCGCAGCGGGCGGCGCCGCACCGTGCCACTCCTCTACCTGCGAGACGGAGGATCCCTGGTCGTGATCGCTTCGTTCGGCGGTCACGATCGCCACCCCGACTGGCACCTCAACCTCCTCGACGACCCCGACGCAACCGTCCGGGTGGGTCGAACCCTCGTCCCGGTCCGGGCGCGCACCGCGTCCGTAGAGGAACGTGCCCGTCTCTGGCCGCAGGCGGTCGCCGCGTTCGACGGCTACCGCGGGTACCAGGCCCGCACCGAACGCGAGATCCCCGTCGTCCTGCTGACCCCGGTGCCCGGGCGCTGAGGACACCGGGCCAAGCGTCTCATCCCGCTCTCCACTCAGCTCCTCTTGGCCGCCGCCCAGGCCAAGAACCGTTCGGCCGGCCACGTGTTGGCGATCCGATCGCGTTCCACCCACCCACGCCGAGCCGCCCGGATCCCCCAGCACATGTTGCCGAGTTCGCGCGTGTCGTGAGCGTCGGTGGAGATCAGGAACACCACCCCGCTGCCCCGGGCCCTGCGGAGCAGTGAGGCGGGCGCATCCAGCCGGTCCAGATGGCAGTTGATCTCGATGGCGCACCCCGACTCCTCGGCGGCCGCGAGCACCGCGTCGACGTCGAGATCGATCCCGGGGCGACGGCCGATCCGCCGTCCGGTGAGATGCCCGATCACATTGACCGCCGGATCGTGCATCGCGGTCGCGATCCGGTCCGTCTGACGGCGCCGGTCGAGGTCGAAGTGGCTGTGCACGCTCGCCACCCCCCAGTCGAGCCCCGAGAGGAACTGAGCGTCGTAGTCGATCGAGCCGTCCGGGGCGATGTTCAGTTCGCATCCCTGGAGCACGGTCATGCCCGCGTGGACCGCCCGCAGTCGGTCGATGGCGGCACGCTGTGCAGCGAGTTCGTCGCGCGACACCCCGTTGATCACCAGGTCCTCCCCGTGGTCGGTGATCGCCACGTACTCGTAGCGGCGGGCGGCCGCACCGGCGAGCATCGCCTCCAAGGGCTCCCGCCCGTCGCCGGACATGTCGGTGTGGACGTGGAGGTCGCCGCGCAGATCCTCCTCGGCGGCCAGATCGGGAAGTGCGCCGCGTTCCGCGAGCTCCAGCTCGCCGGTGTCTTCGCGCAGCTCTGGGGGAATCCACGCCAGACCGAGGGCCCGGTACACGTCCTCCTCGGAGGCAGAGGCGATCACCCGGCCCGTGGCCTGCTCGGTCAGTGCGTACTCGTTCAGCGACCATCCTCGGTCGAGCGCCCGCTGTCGCAGTGCGACGTTGTGCGCCTTGGAGCCGGTGAAGTACACGCTCGCAGCGCCGAGCTGATCGGGCCGCACCACCCGCACGTCGACCTGGATGCCGGCGGACGAGAGGATCGCCGAGGTGCGCGCCCCGTAGGCGACCACCTCGCGCACCACCGGCAGCGAGACGAACCGGTCCACGACCGCGCCCGGGTCGCCGTCCGAGACGACGAGGACGTCGATGTCGCCGACCGACTCGCGGAAGCGGCGCAGGCTGCCCATCGCCTCGGCTCTCGTCACCCCTTCCACGGACCCCAGCGCCGCCGTGATGCCGCGCGCCACGCGCACGGCATCGGCGATCGGCGTCCTCCGCTCCTTTCCCCCGATGCCGAGACGCGAGATCGCCCGTGAGAGGTTCTCTTCGCTCTTCACCCCGAGCCCGGGAACCTCGCGCACTGCGCCCCTCGCCAGGGCCTCCTGCAGGTCTGCGACCCCCTCGATGCGGAGGTGCTCCCGCAACGCCAGCGCCGTCTTGGGACCCACGCCGGGGATCCGGGTCAGCTCCACGAACTCGGGGGGAAAAGCCTCCCGCAGCCGCTCGAGCCTGGTGATCGAGCCCGTCTCGACCAGCTCGGCGATCATGCGGGCGGTTCCTTTCCCGAACCCCCGGATCGCGGCGATGTCGCGCTCGGCCATGGCGGCCAGCGGCTCCGCCATTGCCTCGGCCGTCCGGGCGGCCCGCTCGTAGGCCCGGACGCGAAACGACTGGTTCGATCCTTCAGCGAGCGCCGTGAGCGCGGCCAGCTCACCCAGGAGCGAGGCGATCTCACCGTTGGTGATCATCGGAACAGCCTAAGGAGCTCAGCCGATTGGAAGCGGGCTTCGCCCGCGGTCTTCGACTCCTTCGGTCGAGGATCTGCGCCTTCGGCCGGGAGTCCGGCGAACATGGGTCGGTGCGCAGAAGCTGGGTCGTGCTGGTGCTGGTCGCGTCCGCGGCGCTGCTGGCGGTCGCCTGTGCATCCGCCGCAGCTCCTGCCTGCGCGGTGCGAGGGACCTGCGACTGCGAAGCCACCGATGCACGCCCGATCCGCCAGCCCGCGAACGCCTGGTCCTCTCTGGCCCTCGCAGGGGCCGGCGCATGGGCCGCGACCCGTGCACGCCGGGGCCCCGACACGATGCTCGGCGTGGCCTTGGCCGCCACCGGGTTCGCGGCCTTCTCGTACCACGCCACCCTGAGCGGGTGGGGTGCCCGGATCGACGCAGCAGCGATCGTCGTGCTCGCCGGCGTCGCCGCAGCTCATCGCTGGGACGACGTCGTCCCGTTCCCGTACGGCGCGGCGGGAGCGAGCCTCACCGCAGCAGGGGCCGTGGCCATCGGCGCGGCCGACCTCGCCGCAATCGCCCTGGCGGTCGTCGCGGTGGCCGGCCATGTCCGCCGCCGCTGCTCCGGGGATCTCCGGCCGGCGCTCGGCGCCGCAGCGGCCCTCGCCGTCGGCGCGCTCCTGTGGTGGATGGGAGAGAGGGGCGGGCCGTGGTGTGAGAGTGGGACCTGGGCGCAGCCCCACGCCGCCTGGCACCTCGCCGCCGCCGTGGGAGGCCTGCTCGCCATCGCGTACGTGAGGTCCTGCGAATCCGCAGGCGGGCTCTACTCTGCCGGGCGAGACGCGCACGACGGAGGGCCATGAGGCGCCGCGAGTACGTCAGCCTGTTCGGCGACCGGCGGAGCCGACGCGACATCACCGGCAGAGCGCGCCGTCCGCGCCGCTGGCCGGTGATCCTCGGGATCGGGCTGGCAGTGGTGTCCGCCTGGTACCTCCTGGCCTTCCGCTCCGACGTGCTGGACGTCGACCTGGAGGGAACCGCAGTGCCGCCCAGCGTGCTCCGCCCTTTGGAGACGACCACCACGCTGGCCGGGAACGCCGCCGCCGAAGACGTCACGTGTCCGGTGCCCGGGCTGCCGTGGACGTCGTTCCAAGCGTCTCCGGAGCGCGCCGGTTGCATCGAGGCCCCGAGGATCGCCGACCCGGTCATCCTCTGGACGGCGCCGATCGGCATCCAGGGGTGGCTCAACAACCCGGTGATCGACGGCAACACGGTCTACGTGGGAAGCGCGGGAACGACCCAGTTCGAATCGGACGGAGACGACGGGATCTACGCGCTCGACGTTCTCACCGGGGAGCAACGCTGGTTCTTCCCGGCGACGCTGGACACCAACGGCGTGGCCGTCGCCGACGACGTAGTCGTGGCCACCGGCGACGAGGGGCTGGTCTGGGGCATCGACGCCGCAACCGGCCGGCAGGTCTGGGTCGACGACCTCGGCGTCGCGGTGTTCGGCAACCCTCTGGTCGTCGACGGGCTCGTAATCGTCGGCGACGGACGAGGCGAGATCGTGGCTCTCGACGCAGCCACCGGCGAACGCCGCTGGATCCAGCAGATATCGGGGGCCATCCGCGGTGGTGCTTCGAGCGACGGCACGATCATCGTCGCAGCCGCCGAGTCCGGAGAAGTCCTCGCCCTGGACCTCAACGGCACCGAGCTGTGGCGCCGCACGGTGACGGAGAGCGGCGCTCCCGGCGAGGCGGCTCAAGTGTTCGCGGCGCCGACCATCGCAGGCGAGAACGTCGTCGTGTCCCTGGTGCGGTCGGACGTGAATCCAGAGCCCGGCCTGGTATCACTGGACCGGGTGTCGGGGGCGGTGCGGTGGCGAGCCACCGATGCCGCCGGGATCAAGACCGAGTGGGGCAACGTCAGGTCTTCTCCGGCCGTGGTCGGGGACCTGCTCGTCTACGGAGAGCCGTACTCGGATTCGCTGGTCACCGTCGGCATCGAGGACGGGACGACCCGGTGGTCGGTCCGGGTCGGGCCGCTCTGCTATCCCCATTGGCCGTCCCCGGCGGTCGTCTCCGGTCTGGCCATCATCTCCAGACACGACGGTGCCGTGTACGCGGTGGATCTCGCCACGGGTGCGGCGGCGTGGTCGGTCTACCTCGGCTCGGTGGACGCAGCGGGCAGTTTCCCCGACTCCTACGAGGCCGAGACGTTCTGTGAATGGCAGCCGGCAGCGGGGTACTCGATCCTGGCCTCGCCCGCCGTCTCCGAGAGCGGGATCGTGATCGTCGGGACCCTCGAAGGGCACCTCGTCGCCATCGGCGACGAGTCCTGGTGAGCCGGTCACCCGGCCAGGATCTCGTCGGCCCGTTGCAGCACCGGGTCCCGGCCGGCATCCAGATCTTCGGAGGTGAGCGCCACCGTCTCGTCGGGAGGGATGCCCGACACCTCCCAGAGCACCCCGTCGGCGTCGTAGACCCGCTGGTTCGAGATGCCCAGGATCCAGTTGTTCGGAAGGCCGCGCGGGAAGATCGGTGACAGGCTCCCTGCGGTCGGTTCGCCGAGCAGCGTGATCCCCTCCTGGGTGCGCAACGCCAGCACGAGCAACTCGGCGGCCCCGGCGGTCGCCGGATCGATCAGCACCACGACCCGGCCGGCATACGTTCCGGTGGGCATCGGGGTCACCGTCACCTCACCCGACGCTACGAACTCGTCGGCGCCGGCCACCCGGGCCGTGCGGCGGGCCACCACCCGCTCCGTGTCGAGGAACCTGCTGGCCACCACGGGAGCGAAGACTTCGAGACCACCCCGGTTACCGCGCAGGTCGATCACCAGCCCCGGCGCGTCGCCGATGCCGGCGATCAGCTCGTCGATCGCCGCCGCCAGGGCTTCGATGCCCTCGTCGGTGGTGTCGTCGAAGCCGACCAGGCGCGTCAATGCCAGGTAGCTGGACCCTCCCTGGGTGCGCCCCACCACGATCCCGCCGTCGCCCAGAGTCTCCCATCCCGGCTGCAGGAAGGTTCCCGCGGTGATCTCCGAGCGAATCCGAGCAGCGTCCGGGTCGGCCGATTCGGGCGGCCAGACCGAGCCGGCCACGAGGTCGGGATCGTCGACTGCGAGCCGCACCTGGGCGTCGCCGAGTGAGCCGAGCAGGCCGGTCACGATCTCGAAGAGCTCTGCCGGTGTCGTCGTCTCGGACACCGAGCCGGTCGCCGTGTCGCGCACCGCTTCCCAGTCCGGGAGCCGCTCGGCCAGGAACGCGTAGTGCTCGTCGATGGTTGCGATCACGACCTCGACGGTCCTGCGGGGGTCGTCCGTGAGGAACTCCTCTGCGCACCTCTCCGGGAGTGCGTCGACGGCGTCGTAGGCCACCACCCGTCCGGAATCGCGCACCACGAGCCGGTCGTCCACGATGGAGGCGATGTCGGATATGCCGCGCGCCGTCGAATCGACCAGCGGAGCACACGACACCGAGGTGTACTCGAACACCTGGAGCGATCCGCCCTCGATGACGACGAACGACCCGAACGCATCGGATCTCCACACGCCCTCGAACGGCGCAGCCTCGCGAGCCGCACCGTCCGAGCATCCCGCCGCCGCCAGGGCGCACATCGCCAGGAACGCCGCCGTCCGGCGCATCAACCGGCCTTCCTCGTGAACCGTCCGGATGCCTCGTCGTAGTCGACCAGCGCCGGGAGGATCTCGGTACGGTCACGCCCGCACGTGCCGTCGAGGTGAAGGACCAGCTCCTCACCGAAGGCGGACACGAACCCGGCGGCGAGCACCGCCTGACCGCCGCCCAGGCCGCAGCGATTCGAGTCGGTGACCCGCGTCGTCCAGGCCGCTATCTCCTCGAGCGTCCCGGGACGTGCCGTCCCGTCGGCGAGCGCGGCGAACCGGTCCCGCAACGCCCCCGTGCCCAGCTTGCAGGGCGGGCACTGACCGCACGACTCGTCGGCCAGGAACCCCGACAGCGTCGCCGCGACCCGTGCCATGCAGGCGGTGTCGTCGTACACGATGAACCCACCCGAGCCGAGGCCCGACCCGACCCGGCGCATCGAGCCGAAGTCCATCGGCGTCCCGAGCAGGTCGGCGGCGAGCGGGGCGTTGGACACACCGGACACGACGGCCCGGATGCTCCGACCCGGGACCGGCCCCCCGGCCACCCCGAACACGAGGTCCGACAGGGGCGTGCCCATCGGCAACTCGACCACCGCCTCGGTGACAACGTCTCCCGAGATCGTGAACACCATCGTGCCCGGCGTGTCCTCCGTGCCGATCGACCGGAACCAATCGGGCCCGTTCCTCAGGATGTGCGGCACGTTGCTCAGCGTCTCCACGTTGTTCACCACGGTCGGATGTGACTCCACCCCCTCGGCGAACAGCCCGCGCACGTACGGCGGGTACAGAGTCGGCATCGGATCTCTTCCGGCCACCACCTCGAGCAGGCCCTTCTCCTCCCCGAACAGGTACGAGTCGGGTCCCGTCACCAGCGCAATCGGGATCTCGCCCACGACGTCCGCCGCGCTCATCTCCGCCATCGCCTGCTCCAGCCGGCCGACCTCACGCGCGAACGACGCCTTCGTCGCCACGAAGGCCGCCTCGGCGCCGATCGAGAAGGCGGCGATCGCAACGCCTTCGATCAGCTGGTACGGATCGCGGCGCATCAGCGAGCGATCCTTGAACGTGCCGGGCTCGCCCTCGGCGGCGTTGCAGACGAGATAGCGCGGGCGCTCCTCCTCCTGCATGCCCTCCCACTTGATCCCGGTCGGGAATCCGGCCCCTCCTCGGCCGCGCAGCCCGGCGGCGCGCACCTCGGCGGCAACCGCCTCAGGGCCGATCACGTGGGCGCGCTCCAGTGCCGCGCCGCCACCCCGGGCCAGGTGGTCCTCCAACGTGATCTCCGTCTCGGGCAGCAGGAACCTCTCAGTCATGTCGCCTCCTCGATCTCGACGACCGTCTCCCGCTCCGGCATGCCGGCTGCGGTGCCCATCTCTCCGACCGCTGCGATCAGGTGCGCGGCAGCCCGCTCGAGATCCGGCACCATCTCCGCATCGGCGGCGATCCCCCAGCACACCTTGCCGTCGTACGAGAACAGAGCGACGCTGAGCCCGTGGTTGACCCAAAGCGGAACCATCGGGAAGTTGGCGACCATGCGCGACTCCATGAGATAGAGGGGGATCTGAGGTCCCGGTACGTTGGTGATGGGCAGATTGAAGGGACGGGCCGTTGTCGCCGCCAGCCGGGCCGCCACCGACAACAGGGTTCCGGGGGTCCACGACGCCCCCCCGGTCAGCATCGCTGCACCGAGGGCCTGGTTCGTCTCCTTGAGGCGCCTGGTGCGCGCGGCCACCCGCGCCAGCCGCGCCGCGGGATCGCGGACCTCGAGCGGGAGTTCCACGAGCCACATCGTGAGCCGGTTCCCGAGCCGTCCTGCCGAGTCTCCGTCGCGCAGGCTCACCGGAACCATCGCCCTGACGTCCAGGCCCTCGAGTGCGACACCCCGGTCTTCGGCGAGGAACGCCCCGAGGGCCCCGGCGATGATCGCGATCACCACGTCGTTGACGGTTCCCCCTAGCCGATCCTTGACCTGCTTGATCTGGCCCAGGTCGGTCTCGATCCATGCGACCAGCCGATTCGGTCCGATCCGCCCGTTGATCGGAGTCGCCGAAGTGTTCTGGAACCAGCCGCTGCCGATGGTGTTCGCCACGGCCCGCGCCCGGTGCCGGACCTCGGATCCGACGTCGCGGGTTTCCTCGAGGAACCGGCGCAGGCTGCGGGAGGCATCCACCGGAGCGCGGAGACGCCGCACCACCTCGTCACGCAGCAAGCCGACGCCCGACGGCCCGGGACGGGGCAGGTACGCGGGAGGCTCGGCAACCGTCGCGTCGGGAGCCGGGCCGAGCAGGACCTTGAGCAGATCGACCCCGGCGATCCCGTCGATCATGCAGTGGTGCACTTTCGTGATGAGGGCGAACCCGCCGTCTTCGAGGCCCTCCACGACCCAGCACTCCCAGAGCGGCCGGCTCCTGTCGAGCTGCTGGGAGAAGACTCGTCCTGCGAGTGACCGCAGCTGCGACGGACCGCCGGGATGGGGCAGCGCGACGTGGCGGACGTGGAACCCGAGATCGAAATGGGCATCGTCGACCCAGACCGGGTGCCGCTCGATCGGGATCCACTCGAGCCGCTGACGATATCGGGGCACATGGCGAAGCCGATCGGCGATGAGGTCCCGCAGCGCATCGACGTCGACGCCGCCGCCCGGCTCGAAGACGAGGGTTGCCCCCACGTGCATCGGCGTCGACGGTCCCTCGAGCGCGAGATATGTGGAGTCGAGGAACGAGAGGCGCTCGTAGTGGCTCGCCGTCATGGGACTCCCAGCGTAGGGCATCCCTATCCTCGTCCCGAGTGCTCAGACGCTTCACCGCCGGTCTCCCCATCGACCTCTCTGCATCGCTGCGCGCCATCGCAGCCGGGTGGGGCGACACGGCGGTGCGGATCGGCACCGAGGGAGCCTGGCTGGCCACCCGTTCCCCCGACGGGCCGGCCACCGTGCGGTTCACCGGAGACGGCGCCTCGCTGCAGGCAGAAGCCTGGGGTCCCGGCGCGCCGTGGCTGCTCGAGCACGCTCCGGACACCATCGGGGCGGGCGACGATCTCACCGGCTTCACCCCTTCTCACCCTCTGGTCCGGCGGCTGCATCGCCGGTACCCGGGCCTTCGAGTCACCCGCACCGCCCGGGTCTTCGAGGCCGCCCTCCGCATCGTCACCGCCCAGAGAGTGTCCGGCATCGAGGCGAGGCGAGGATACGCGGCGATGGCCCGAGCGTTAGGCGAGCCGGCTCCCGGGCCCGGCGGACTGCTGCTGCCCCCGGATCCGGGACGCCTCGCCTCCACCGCTTACCACCGCTTCCACCCGCTCGGGATCGAGCGGGAACGCGCCGTCCGCATCATCCGGGTCGCGCGGGCGGCCGGCCGGCTCGAAGAGGCCGCCGCCATGGAGCCGGGGGCGGCGCAGCGCCGCCTGACCGCAGTGCAGGGGATCGGGCCGTGGACGGCAGCGAAGGTGGCGTTCGTCGCTCTGGGAGACCCGGATGCCGTGCCGGTCGGGGACTTCAACACCCCGAACATCGTCGCCTGGGCTCTCGCCGGCGAGCCGCGCGGGGACGATGCCAGGATGCTGGAGCTCCTCGAACCGTTCCGGGGGCACCGCGGCAGGGTCATCGCCCTCCTCAAGGCGGCCGGGATCACCGCGCCGGCCTACGGGCCGCGTTCCCCGCTGCGGTCGATAGAGCGGATGTGAGCCGAACTAGGCGGCAACCGCAACGAACGATATGAACACCGCGGCGAGGAACGCTCCTTCCCACCGCACGATGGCGCGGCCGGTGAGGGCGAACAGGCCGGCCGCTGCGGCGGAACCGACCATGAACACGATGGCAGGGCCGAAGCTCTCCCCGACCTGCCCGGGTCCGATCAACGCCGCTGCGCCGGTCACCATGAGGCTGTTGAACAGGTTCGAGCCGACGATGTTGCCGAGCACCAGGTCGGTCTCGTTCCTCCTAGCGGCGGCCAGCGCGGTGGCCAGTTCCTGCAGGCTGGTGCCCACGAACACGATCACCAGCCCAACGAAGGCCGCGGTTATCCCGAGATCGTC
>CAYXHU010000002.1:0-19226 GCA_964464675.1 uncultured Acidimicrobiia bacterium | reverse complement strand
CGGAGACGGTACCGGGCGAAGGTGAGCCGAGCCCGACGATGCGCTCCCCGTCCGGGCTCCACGAGAGGTAGTAGAGCTCGGCCGGGACATCGCCTGAGGACCGCTCGGACCCGTCGGCTGCGGCGACGACGAGCCGCGGGCCGGCCGAGCCCGCTTCCACGTAGGCGATTCGCTTCCCGTCCGGCGACCACGTGGCCTGGGCCCGCGAGACCCCAGGTTCGGCAGAGGCGAGTTCGGTCCGTCCGGTGCCGTCCGGGAGCACGGTGGCGACGACCCCGTCGTCGCCGTGCACCACGAGACGGGCCGGCGCGGGCTCGTGGGCCGCCCCGCTCGAGCACGCCGCGAGCGTGCAGGCGGCGAACGCGGCGGCCGCTGTGCGGATCAGCAGATCACGTCCTCGCCGTCGAAGCAGACGTCGTCCCCCGCGCCGCCGCGCAGGAAGTCGGTTCCCCCACCGCCGTACAGCCGGTCGTCGCCGTCGCCGCCGCGCAGCCAGTCGTCGCCGATCCAGCCGATCAGCGTGTCGGCGCCCGAGTTGCCCCAGATCTCGTCCGACCCGTAGGAGCCGCGCAGCTCGTCGTCGCCGTTCCACCCGATGATCGTGTCGTTCCCGGCGCCTCCGTCGGCCCAGTCGGATCCCCAGCCTCCCCGGAGCTCGTCGTCGCCCGTCTCGCCCCACAGGAGGTCGTCGCCGGCGTTCCCGTTCAGGTAGTCGTCGCCGGTCCCGCCGCGGATGCGGTCGTCGTCCGGCCCACCCCACACGAAGTCGTTGCCGGGCCCGCTCTCGATCGAGTCGTCTCCCGACCCGCCTCGAACCTGATCGTCGCCGTCCCCCGAGCAGATGTAGTCGTCACCTCCCCGGGCCATGATCACGTCGGGCCCGGCGGTCCCGAGGATCACGTCCGACTGGTGAGTCCCGACGGCGACCGCACCGGCCGGGAGCTCGTTCATGTCGATGGTGACCGGGAGGCCGAGGCACGTCGGACCGCCGGAGAACCCGGCAGTGTCGGCGATCCACGAGTATGCCGAGGCGGTCTCCGAGTACACCCCGGGATAGCCGGCCCAGGCACATCCCTCACCGAACGACACGACGCCGACGTGCAGATAGCCGCCACCGGATTCCACGAACAGCGGCCCTCCGCTGTCGCCCTGGCATGCGTCCTTGCCTCCCTGGTCGTACCCGGCGCAGAGCATGGTGCCGGCGTCGAACTCCGCTCCGTAGGAGAGCGCGCACTCGGCGTCGGAGACGATCGGGACCTCGACCTCCAACAGGGTGTAGGAGATGGAGCCCTGGTAGCTCGTGTTCCCCCACCCGGCCACGATCGCCGGGGATCCCGGCGGATACCACACCTCGTCGCCGGGCCGCGCCAGGGCTATGGGCTCACCCAGGGTGGCCGGGCTCGACAGTCGCAGCAGCGCGACGTCGTTGGCGTCGTCGACGGGCACGCCGTAGTCGGGATGGATGTGGCGAGCCGCCACACCGATGGCCTCCCCGTCGTTGTCCCGGAGGTCGTGGCGGCCGATCACCACGGTGGTGCTCGACGCCGGGATGGTCTCGACGCAGTGCGCCGCGGTGAGCACCCAGTTCTCGTCGACGAGGGCTCCTCCGCAGAGGTACGGGCCGGCGAAGACCGTGACCACGAAGGAGTACTTGCCCTCCGGGGCGACCTCGTCACCGCCGACGATCCTCGGCTCGGCGATGGTTCCCCCATCGGGACTCTGGGTGGCGGATGCACCCACGGGTGTGCCGAACGATGCGGCCAGCACGGCGGCGGCCGCCAGCAGCAGGGAAGTGCGGCGAGGCATGGCGCGAACCCTAGCGGGACCGCTCTGCTGCGCCCGAGGGGGCGGCGCCGAGATCGTTACGCCAGCTTTATGCCCGGCGTGATCTGATGGTCGCGCTCGGCCCAGATGGCTCGGTCGGGCAACAACCGAGGGGCGCCGTGAGTCGCAGGCCAAGAGCGGCGCCCGCGAAGAGCGTCGCCGCAGAGGCGGCGCTCGACGCGTCACAGGCCCTCACTCCTCCTCGAGCCCCAGTTCCTCGGCGGCCTGCTTCCGCATCAGGTACTTCTGCACCTTCCCGGTCACGGTCATCGGGAACTCGTCCACGAATCGCCAGTAGTGCGGGACCTTGAAGTGGGTGATCTTCCCGGCGCAGTACCCCCGCATCTCGTCGGCGGTGGCCGTCTCCCCGGGCCGCAGGACGATCCAGGCCATGACCTGTTCGCCGTACTTCGGATCGGGCACGCCGATCACCTGCACGTCCTGCACCTTGGGATGCGTGTAGAGGAACTCCTCGACCTCGCGGGGGTAGATGTTCTCCCCTCCCCGGATGATCATGTCCTTGACGCGGCCGACGATCCTGACGTAGCCCTCTTCGTCCATGTCGGCGAGATCTCCGGTATGCATCCAGCGCGCCGCGTCGATCGCCTCCGCGGTGGCCTCCGGGTTGTCCCAGTAGCCGAGCATCACGAGGTAGCCGCGGCTGAGCAGTTCCCCGGTCTCGCCGCGAGGCACGACCGATCCGGTCTCCGGGTCCACGATCTTGCATTCCACGTGGGGATGGACCCTCCCCACGGTCGAGACCCGCCGGTCGATCGGATCGTCGGTGCGGGTCTGGAACGACACGGGAGACGTCTCGGTCATCCCGTAGGCGATCGTCACCTCGCTCATGTGCATGTCGGCCTGGACCTGCTTCATCACCTCGACGGGGCACGGCGCCCCGGCCATGATCCCGGTGCGGAGCGAGGACAAGTCGAACTCGCCGAAGCGCTCGTGCCCGAGCATCGCGATGAACATGGTGGGGACTCCGTAGAGCGCCGTGCACCGCTCCTCGGCAGCGGTCTCCAGGGTCTCGAGCGGGTCGAACACGGGTGCCGGGATCACCATCGTGGCCCCGTGAGTCACCGCGGCCAGGTTGCCGAGCACCATCCCGAAGCAGTGGTAGAAGGGCACGGGGATGCAGATCCGGTCGTCGGAGGTGAGCCGCAGGGTCTCGCCGATGAAGAACCCGTTGTTGAGGATCGAATGGTGCGAGAGGGTCGCCCCCTTGGGGAACCCCGTGGTCCCGGAGGTGTACTGGATGTTGATGGCGTCGTCGAAGCCGAGCGAAGCCTGGCGCTCGGCGAGCGCCTTCGGGCTCACCTGCGAAGCACGCCCCAGTACCCGGTTCCAGTGGATGGCGCCGGGAAGGTCCTGGTCGCCGAAGGCGACCACGGTGCGCAGCTGTGGGAGCGCCTCGGACCGCAGGTCCCCCGGGGTCGCGCCGGCCAGTTCGGGAGCCACCTCGGTGAGCAGCGCCCCGTAGTCCGACGTCTTGAACGGCGGGGCGATCACCAGTGTCGAGCACCCCGACTGGGTGAGCGCGTATCGCAGCTCGTGGGTGCGGTACGCGGGGTTCACGTTGACGAGGATCGCCCCGATCTTGGCGGTGGCGAACTGTACGAGCACCCATTCGGCCCAGTTGGGGGCCCAGATCACGACCCGGTCACCGCGCTCCACCCCGGAGGCCATGAGCGCCCTGGCCAGCTCGTCCACCCGCTCCCGAAGCTCCCCGTAGCTGAGACGGACCCCCTGATGGCGCACCACGAGGGCTTCGGCCCCCGGATCGGCCGCCACGGTGCGATCGAACAGGTCGCCGATGGTCGACCCGATGAGCGGGACCTCGCTGGCCCCGTGGACGTAGGAGAGCTGGGCGCTCCCTCCCGACATGCTCGGCCTCCGCAGTTGCTGTCTGACTGCGTGGTACCGAACGCGGGGACGCCGGACCAGGGCCGGAGGACCGTACCATGTACCGATGATCCGGGTCCTCGCCATCGCCGACGAGATCGACCGGCGGCTCACCGTCCCCAGGATGAGGGAGATCGCCCCGGACCTCGTGGTGGCGTGCGGTGATCTGCCCTTCGAGTACCTCGAGCTGGTGTCGAGCGCCGTCAACCGGCCGCTCCTGTTCGTCCCCGGCAATCACGATCCCGACCTGTCGCGGATGCGCGATCCGTTCACGGCCGTCGGCGTCGGGCCGGCCATCCGGCTCCCCGACTTCGAGAGCATGTACGACCACGGGGAGCGCCCCCGGGGCGGCACCAACATCGACGGGAAGATCCACGAGGAGAAGGGGCTGGTGTTCGCCGGGCTGGGCGGGTCGATCCGTTACCGGCAGGGGCCGAACATGTACACGGAGGAGCAGATGCGCCGCCGGGTGCGCCGCATGGTGCGGCGGGCCCGCTGGCGGCGCCGGAGCGTGGACGTGGTGATCACCCACTCGCCTCCTCGCCGGCTCGGCGACGGAGTGGACGACGCCCACCGCGGCTTCGAGTCCTTCCACACGCTGATCGAACGGCTGCATCCCCGCTTGCTGCTGCACGGTCACGTCCACCCCCACGGCGTGCATCGCCCCGACCGGGTCGTGGACGGCACCCGGATCGTCAACGTGATCCCCTACACCGTCCTGGAGGTATGAGTCGTGGGACGCAACGTGGTTCCGCCGATCTCGACGTACCCGAAGGCAGAGCGCCGCGAGCTCTACCGCAAGCTGAGCCGGATCGTGACCGGGGAGGAGGGCCCGCCGCCTGCGGCGACCTTCGAGGAGCTGCGCGAGCGGCTCCACCTCTTCCAGCAGTCCTACGGCGGCATCGAGCCGATCCCGGTCGCCAAGGTCGTCGGCTCGGCGGCGCGCACGAGCGACTTCGACGAGGACTTCCTCCCGACCAAGCCCCATCTGAAGCAGCGCTGGGAGTCGCTGGAGCGGGCCTATCCCACGGGGGACTTTCCCCCGATCGTCGTCTACCAGGTGAACGATGTCTACTTCGTCATCGACGGCCATCACCGGGTCGGGATCGCCAAACAGCTCGGCGTCGAGTACATCGATGCGGAGATCACCCGCATCCACACCGACGCCGACATCCACGACGCGGTCGAGTTCCGCCAGCTCGTGCAGATGGAGATGCTCGGTTACTTCATGCGTGCCAGCGGGCTCGGGGTGCGGCACCCCGCGGCGGCGATTCGCTGTTCGGAGCCGGAGGGCTACGCCGAGCTGCTCGAGCACGTGCGGGTCCACGGGTACCACATGATGATGGGGCGAGGTGAGGTGCTCCCTGCAGGCGAGATCGCCGCCGACTGGTACGAGCACACCTACCTGCCCACGGTGGAGGCGATCCGCGCCGAGGGGCTCACCGAGCTCACCCCGCGCGAGTCGACCGAGACCGACCTGTTCCTGTGGGTGCACCAGAAGCGCCGGTCGATGTTCGGGGCTCGGGGCCCGGTGTCGTACGAGGAGGCGGTGCGGGTCACCGCCGACCGGGAGGCCTCCGAGCAGAGGGAGCGCACACTGCTGGGTCGATTGCGCAGCATGGTGGAGCGCCGGTTCGGACGACACTGAGTCGAAATATACGAAGGGCTTTTCGTGTTTCAACCGTCGTATGCCCGACGCTCCCCGCTGGACGTTCCTCACCAACCACGCCCATGTGCTGTTCTGCATCGCCCGGGATCCCGGGGTGCGTCTGCGTGACGTGGCGGCCCGCGTCGGGATCACCGAACGCGCCGCGCAGCGGATCGTCGCCGACCTCGACCGCGACGGGTACCTGGAGCGGGACCGGATCGGGCGGCGCAACCACTACCGCATCCACCCCGAACTCCACCTGCGCCACCCGATCGAGCAGCACCTGGCCGTCGGCGAACTGATCGCGCTCCTCGACCCCGGCGACCCCGCTACCTCCGTCCCCTGATCACGATGCTGTTCGCGCTGCTCGTCTCCCACTTCGCTGCGGCCGCCCTCGTCCCGGTGGCGACGCGCCGCTTCGGGCAACGCGCCGCGTGGCTGGCGGTCGCGCCGTTCGCGGCGAGTGCCGGCTGGCTCCTGGCGACCGCTCCGCGAGTCGTGGACGGCGAGCCGGTGCGCGCCTCGCTCGGCTGGGTCTCGTCGCTCGGGATCCGCCTCGACCTGACGCTCGACGCCACCGCTCTCCTCATGGCCCTCGTCGTCGCCCTCGCGGGAACCGCCATCCTCGCCTACACCACCGGGTACACCGCGAAGCCGTCGCGCCTCGCCGGGCGCATGGCGGCGTTCGGCGGAGCCATGTTCGGCCTCGTGGTCTCCGACAATCTGTTCGGGCTCTTCGTGTTCTGGGAGCTCACCACCGTCACGTCGTACGCCCTGATCGCCTACGACGACCACAGCCCGGAGGCGCGGCGCGCCGGCCTCCAGGCCCTGCTGGTCACCGCCGCCGGCGGCCTCGCCATGCTCGCCGGGTTCGTGCTCCTCGGCTCGGAGGCGGGCACGTACCGCATATCCGAACTGGTGGCTTCCCCGCCCGGAGGGACGGCAACCGCGGCGGCCTTCGGGCTCATCCTCGTCGGCGTCCTCACCAAGTCGGCACAGTTCCCGTTCCACGGCTGGCTCCCGTCGGCCATGGCCGCCCCCACGCCGGCGAGCGCCTTCCTCCACTCGGCGACCATGGTGAAGGCGGGCATCTTCCTGGTGCTGCGCCTCGCCCCGGCAGGCGCCGGGATCGCGGCGTGGGAGGGAACGCTCGTCGCGGTGGGCCTGGCCACGATGGTGCTGGGGGGCTGGACGGCGCTGCGAGAGACCGACCTGAAGCGCATCCTTGCCTACGGGACAGTGGCTCAGCTCGGCCTGCTCACCACTCTGGCCGCCCGAGGCACGACGCTCGCCGCGGCGGCCGCCCTGCTCCTCGGCCATGCCGCGTTCAAGGCCGCCCTGTTCATGGTCGTCGGCATCGTCGACCGCTCCACAGGGTCGCGGGACGTCCGGGTGCTGCATGGGCTGCGGAGCGCGCTCCCCGGAGCCTTCGCCGTCGCGGTGGCCGCAGGCGCCTCGATGGCGGGAATCCCGGGGACGCTCGGGTTCGTGGCCAAGGAAGCGGCCCTGGATCGTCTGCTGGAAGTCGACCCGGCCACGCTGTGGATCGTGGCAGCCGGGTCGGCCCTCACCGTCGCCTACACGCTGAGGGTGATCCGGGTCTTCACCGGCCCGCGCTACGGCGGCCCGGTGCACCCGGAACGGTGGGCGATGAGCGGGCCCGCGCTGGCGCTCGGCGTGACCGGCGTCGTGCTCGGCCTGTTCACCGCTCCGATCGCGGCGATCACCGATGCCGTGGCCGCCGTGTCCGGCGCGGACCCGGTGGCCCTCCCCGCCTGGCCCGGCTGGAAGCCGGCGCTCGGCGTCTCGGCACTCACCCTGGCACTCGGGGCCGCGGTGGGCTTTGCCCGAATCCCGGCGCGCGGCGGCCGCCGCACCGCCGACGCCGGCTTCGACGCCGCGATGGCCGGCCTCCTCGCCACCGCCCGCCGGGTCACCGCCACGTTGCAGAACGGCTCGCTGCCGGTGTACCTGGTGGTGATCCTGCTCACCGCGGTCGTAGTCCCGGGAGCCGCGCTCATCGGAGGTCTCGCCCTCCCCGACGGCCTCGTCGCCGGGGAATCGTGGCTGCAGATCGCCCTCGCGTCGGCCGCTGCGGTGGCGGCCGCCGGCGTCGCCGCGATCCGAAGCCGGCTCGGCGCCGTCGTGATGCTCGGCGTCGTCGGCTACGGCATGGCCGGGCTGTTCGCCCTCCAAGGCGCACCCGACCTGGCGCTCACCCAGGTGCTGGTGGAGACCGTGATGCTCGTGATCTTCGCCATCGTCCTCGCCCGCCTCCCCGAGCGCTTCGCCGAACCGCGCAGGCCGGCGGTGGGCCCGATGGCCCGGCTGGTCGTGGCGCTGTCCGTCGGCGCGTTCGTCACCGCCGGAGCATTCGCTGCGATGGCGGCCCGCACCGCAGAACCGATCTCGTCGGCCTACTTGGAGCGATCCCTTCCCGAAGCCGACGGCCGCAACGTGGTCAACGTGATCCTCACCGACTTCCGCGCCCTCGACACGTTCGGGGAGATCGCCGTCGTGGCCACAGCCGCCATCGGCATCGCCGGCCTCGTCGCCGGCCTCCGCAGGAGGGACTCCTGATGCCGGGACGTGGGTCGCTGATCCTCGAGCGGGCGGCCGCACTGCTCGTGCCCCCGATCCTGGTCGTCTCCCTGTACCTGCTGTTCGCCGGCCACAACGCCCCGGGCGGCGGGTTCGCCGCGGGGTTGACGGCAGGCCTGGCGATCGCCCTCGAGTACGCCGCCGGCGGACCGCATGCCATCCGGCGTGCCACCCGGCTCGCCCCGACGACGCTGCTGGGGGCCGGACTGGTGGTGGCCGGGCTCACCGGGGCCGCAGGCTGGGTGTTCGGAGGCGGGTTCCTGGACGGCGGAGCCGCCACCGTGGACCTGCCCGTGCTCGGAGAGGTCAAGGCGACGTCGGCACTCCTCTTCGACACCGGCGTGTACCTCGTCGTCGCCGGCATGGTCGGCGTCGCGCTGGAGGCCCTCGGGACCGGGGAGGCGACGGAATGACCGCGGCGGTTCCCGTCCTGGCCGGGGTGCTGTTCGCCGCCGGCACCTACCTGGTCTTGCAGCGCCCGCTCACCCGCATCCTGCTCGGCCTGGCCCTCCTCGGGCACGGCGCCAACCTCCTGCTGCTCGCCGCAGGGGGACGCGCCGGAGACCCGCCGTTCGTCGGAGAGGCCGGGGCGCCCGCCCAGTCGGCCGACCCGCTTCCCCAGGCCCTGGTGCTCACCGCGATCGTGATCACGTTCGCGGTCACCGCCTTCCTCGCCGCACTCGCGTACAGGTCCTACGTCCTCACCGGATCCGACGCCGTCGAGGACGACGTCGAGGACCGCAGGATCGCCCGTGAGCGGCTGGAGGACACAGCATGAGCGTGCTCATCCTCCTCCCGATCGCCGTGCCGCTGGTGGCAGCCGGGCTCTCCACGGGGCTGCTGGGCCGCCTGGTGGCGCAACGCGTCGTGGCCGTCGCCGCATCGGCGGCCACGCTCGGGGCGGCGGTCGCCCTCCTGCTCGGCATGGGCGGCGAGGGGCCTGCCGCGGTCGTCGTCGGCGACTGGCCCGCGCCGATCGGCATTTCCCTGGTCGCCGACCGCCTCTCAGTGGTGCTGCTCGTAGTCGCCGAGATCATGCTGGCCGGTGTGCTGGTCTTCGCCATCGGCCGGAAGGGCTCGGAGCGTTCGATGCGCTTCTTCCACCCCGTCTACCACGTGCTCGCCGCCGGGGTCGCCCTCTCGTTCCTCACCGGCGACCTGTTCACCATGTTCGTCGGATTCGAGGTCATGCTCATGGCCTCCTACGTCCTCCTGACCCACCGCGCCGACGCCAAGCGGGTTCGGGCCGCCACGACCTACGTGGTGGTCGGCCTCGTCGCCTCGGCCCTGTTCCTCGTGGCGATCGCGCTGACCTACGCGGCGACCGGCACCGTCAACCTCGCCGACCTGGCGACCCGGGTCGACGCGCTGCCGGGCGCCGTCCGCTCGCTCCTGGCGCTCACGACGCTCGTCGTGTTCGGCATCAAGGCCGCGGTGTTCCCGCTCTTCTTCTGGCTGCCCGACTCCTACCCGACCGCCACCGCTCCGGTGACGGCGATCTTCGCCGGCCTGCTCACCAAGGTGGGGGTGTACGCGATCCTCCGCACCCGCACGCTCCTCTTCGCCGAGGACGGGCCGTCCACGCTGCTGCTCGTGGTGGCCGGGACGACGATGCTCGTGGGGGTGCTCGGCGCCATCGCACAGGACGACGTGAAGCGCATTTTGTCGTTCCACATCGTCAGCCAGATCGGCTACAAGATCATGGGCATCGCCTTGTTCACCACGGCCGGCGTCGCCGCCACGGTGCTGTTCCTGATCCACCAGATCGCCGTGAAGACGATCCTGCTCCTCGTCGGGGGCCTCATCGAGGACGCCGCCGGCACCGGGTCGCTGCGCCGCATCGGAGGCCTCGCCAGGACCAGGCCGTTCCTGGCGGTCCTGTTCATCCCGACGGCGCTCAGCCTGGCCGGGCTTCCCCCGTTCTCGGGGTTCGTCGCCAAATTGGCCCTCGTCGAGGCAGGCGTCGCCGTCGGCTCCTGGGCGATCGTCGCCGTCAGCTTGCTGGCCAGCCTGCTCACCCTGGTGTCGATGGCCAAGATCTGGGCGGGGGCGTTCTGGGGGGAGCCGGAGGATCCGCCGCTCCCGGAGGGGCCGCGGCCCCTCCCGCGGCTCGCCACCGCGGCCACCGCCGTGCTGGTCGGCGTCAGCCTTGCGATCGCCGTTGCGGCCGGCCCACTGTTCGAGTACGCCCAGGAGACGGCCGCAGACCTGCTCGACCCGGCCGTCTACCCGGCGATCGTCTTCGAAGGGGTGCTCCCGTGACGATCGTGGCCGCCGTCACCCTGGGCCTGCTCGCCGCAGCCGGTGCCGTGGCCATCGCCGCCGCGCTGCGAGGGCCGGCCGGCGGCGACCGCATGCTGGCGGTGGACCTGCTCCTCGTCGTCCTCTCCGCCGGGCTCGGGACGGGCGCGGTGCTCACCGGGCGGACCGTGCTCCTCCCGGTGCTGCTGGTCGTCTCGCTGGTGGCGTTCGTCGGCACCGTCACGGTGGGCCGCACCCTGGAACGAGAGGACCGGCAATGACCGTCCTCGCCGCAGTGCTGCTGATCACCGGGGCCGTCCTCACCCTGGTCGCCGCGATCGGCGTGTACCGGTTCCCGGACATGCTCACCCGCCTCCATGCGGCCACGAAGGCCGCCTCGGTGGGGATCGCCCTCGTGCTGCTCGGGGTCGGAGCGGCGCTCGGGCCCGGCGAGCTGGCGTTCACCTCCCTGGTGGCGATCTTCCAGGTCCTCACCGCCCCGGTTGCCGCCCATGCCCTGGGACGGGCCGTCCGGGCAGAGCCGGAGCACGCCGGCCCGGGCCGGCCCTCCTCCGTGCCCCTCCCGGCCCGTGCGGCCGCCCTGGCCGCGGTCTGGGTGGCCCTCTGGGGCGAAGCCGGCGCCGCCAACGTGCTCGGCGGGCTCGCAGCAGGCTCGGCGGTCGCCCTCGCCACCACCCGCAGGGGTGCGGAACGGATTCGGATCCGTCCCGTGGCTGCGCTCCGGTTCGTAGGCGCCTTCCTGGTGCTGCTGGTCCGCTCCACGATCGCCGTGGCCGCCGCCGCCCTCGGCCCGAGGCGCCTCGTAGACCCGGGGGTGCGGCGGGTGCCGGTCGGCCGGGGCTCCACCTCGGCGCTGGTCGCCACGGCGAACGCCGTCTCGCTGACCCCGGGGACGCTGACGCTGGCGATCGACGCCGAGCCTCCGGCCCTCGTCGTGCACCTGATCAGGCCGGACGACCCCGCCGCCGACGCGGTGGCTACGCTCCATGCCCTGGCCTCCGACGCGCTCCCCGTCGCCGAACCGACCCGAGGAGGACCCCAGTGAAGCCAGTCGAAGAGACCGACCTGCCCGGGGTCGGAACCCGGTTCACCTTCGAGACCGAACGCCGCCGGGTCCTCGGCGTCATCCGCCACCACGACGGGCGCCGCGAGGTGTTCGTGGCCGACGACGACGATCCCGATTGTGTCGCCGTCGCGGTCTCGCTGAGCGAAGGGGAAGCCCACCTGTTCGCCGACCTGCTCGGCGGCACCGAGATCAGCCGCGAGGCCGCCGCCCTCGCCCAGGGCGTGGCCGGCCTGACCGTGGACTGGGTCGAAGTGCCACCCGACACCGCTGCGGCGGGGTCGACGATCGGCCAGCTGCAGGTCCGTACCCGCACGGGTGCATCGGTCGTCGCCGTGCTGCGCGGCGAGGCAGCTCACCCTGCGCCGGGACCGGAGTTCCGACTCGAAGAGGGCGACGTGGTCCTGGTGGTCGGCACCTCCGCGGGGACCACCGAGGCGGCCGGCCTCCTCCAGAGCGGGAGGTCGGCACCCTGATACTCGGCGCCGGCGGAGCCACGGGCCTGCTCGCCGAACTGGGCGGCGTGCTGCTCGGGCTCGCCGTGCTGGCGATCGTCGCCGGCCGGCTCGGCCTGTCCCCGGTGCCCTTCTACCTGCTCGCCGGCCTCCTGCTCGGGCCCGGCGGACCGTTCCAACTCGAGGAGATCGGCGGATTCATCGAGGTCGGTGCCGAGGTCGGCGTGGTGCTGCTGCTCCTCATGCTGGGCCTTGAGTACTCGCCGAGGGAGTTGGCCTCGGGCCTGAGGACGGGATGGCTCTCCGGGCTCGTCGATCTCGTGCTCAACGCCGCGCCCGGGGTGGCGGCCGGCCTCCTGCTCGGCTTCGGGGGCCTGGGCGCCGCCGCCCTCGGAGGCATCACCTACATCTCGTCGTCGGGGGTGATCGCCAAGCTGATCGCCGACCTCGGCTTCACCGGCAACCGGGAGACCGGCACGGTGCTCACCTTGCTGGTCGTCGAGGACCTGGTCATGGCCGTGTATCTCCCGCTGCTGGCGGCCGCCCTGCTCGGAGCCAGCATCGGCGGGGCGGTGGCCGCGGTGTCGCTGGTCGCGGCGGTGCTCGTCGTCCTGCTCCGCCCGCGCTCCCGCGAGCCCCGCTGGACCGCCGCTCTGTTCGATCGGAGCGACGAGGCGGTGCTCCTCGGCATCCTCGGGGTCTCGCTGGTCGTGGGGGCCATGGCCGACCGGCTGGGCGTCTCGGCGGCGGTCGCCGCCTTCCTGATCGGCCTGACGCTCTCCGGGGAGCCCGCCGAACGAGCCGCCCGGCTCTTGCACCCGCTGCGCGACCTGTTCGCCGCAGCGTTCTTCCTCTTCTTCGGGTTGCAGGTGGACGTGGGCGCCCTCGGGCCGGTCGTCTGGGCGGCCGCCGGCCTCGGGGCGGCCACGGCGGCCACCAAGGTGGCGACCGGATGGTGGGCGGCCCGGTCGGACGGGGTGGGCAGGTGGGGGCGGCGAAGAGCCGCAGCCATGCTGATCTCGCGCGGCGAGTTCTCGATCGTGATCGCCGAACTGGCCGTCACCGCCGGGCTGGACGAGCGGATCGGCACCCTGTCGGCCGCCTACGTGATGGCCCTCGCCATCGCCGGGCCGCTGGCGGTCAGGGCCGTGGAGGCAGCCCGGGCGCGGGCGCGCTCGGCACGTCGTACCGGCTAGAGACGCCCCATCCTCGCCGCGAGCAGGTCGGCGGTGAGGTCGCCCGGCACGGAGCCTTCGCTCTCGACTACGAGGCTGGCGGCGGCGAGCGCCGCGTCCAGCGGATCGGCGACCCCGAGGAGCGACCCGTGCACGTACCCGGCGACGAGCGCATCCCCGGCGCCGGTCACGTCCACCACCCCGTCGGGATCCACCGGCGGCACGAAGCGACGCCGCGCCCCGTCGTCCACGTACACGCCGCGGTTCCCGAGGGAGACGACCACCGATCCGGCCCCGGCCGCCCGCATGGCGGTGGTGGCCCGCCGCAGGCCTGCCGAGGACTCCGTGGGCGTGCGCCCCAGCACCGCGGCCTCCGCCCTGTCCGGGAAGACGACGTCGATGTCGCCGAGAGCTCCGGCGAGGCGCCGGCTCTTGGGGACCGAGACCGGATCCGCCAGCACCGTCCCCGAGGCGGCCCCGGCGACGGCGGCCACCGCCGACTCGGGGAGGTTGGCGTCCACCACCACGACACCGGCCGATTCGACCGCGGGGAGCACGCTCTCGAGCCAGGCGGCGTCGAGATGGTCGTAGATCTCCATGTCGGCGATGCCGAGCACCAGGTTCCCCGTCCCGTCCACGACGGCCCAGTACTCGGCCGTGGGCAGCCGGGGATGGCGGCCGACCAGGCTCGTCTCCACCCCGTCTCCGGCCAGGGCGGCGATCACAGCGTCGCCCGGCCGGTCCGACCCGACCAGCGAGGCGACGGCCACTGGATGGCCGAGCAGCGCGAGCAGGCGGGCGACGTTGGCGGCGACCCCTCCCGTTGCCCCGGTCGTCCGGGCCGGGTTCGAGGTCCCGAGCACCACCGTTCCCTCGACGCGGCTCGTGCGATCGACGTGGGCGCCGCCCAGGCAGAGGATCACGAATCGATCCCCGGGTAGCGCTCGATCAGCGTGGCGACGAGCCCGGTCCATCCCGTCTGGTGCATCGCCCCGAGGCCGACGCCGTGGTCGCCGTGGAAGTACTCGGGGAAGACGAGCAGGTCCCGCCACCCGGGATCGTCCCGGAACCGCGGATCGCCGCCGTACATCGGCCGGTTCCCGTCCGGCCCGGGCAGGAACAGCGACACGAGGCGCCGGGCGATGGCACGGGCCACCCGGTCGAGGGTCATCCGTTCGCCGCTGCCGGTGGGGAACTCCACCGTGAGGTCGTCGCCGTAGTACCGGTGGTACGACTCGAGGGCTTCGATGAGCAGGAAGTTGATGGGGAACCAGACCGGGCCCCGCCAGTTCGAGTTGCCCCCGAACATGGGCGTGGCCGACTCTCCCGGCTCGTAGCCCACCGAGAACTCCACCCCCTCGACGGTGACCGAGAAGGGCCGGTCCCGATGGGCGCGCGACAGCGAGCGGATGCCGTGGGGGGACAGGAACTCCTCCTCGTCGAGGAGCCTCTGCAGGATGAGCTCGAGCCGCTCCCTGGTGAGCACCGACAGCAGGTGGCGGCGGCCTGCCCCGGGGGCCTCGATGCTCGCCATGTTCCCGGCCAGGTGGGGGCGGTTCTGGGTGAACCACCGCATCCGGCGGGTGAAGTCGGGGAGCCGGTCCAGCAGCTCGTCGTCGAACAGCTCCACGGCGACCAGGGGCAGCAGCCCGACCACCGAGCGGACCTTCAGGGGGATCGCCGTGCCGTCGGGGAGGCGGAGGATGTCGTGGAAGAACCCTTCCTCCGGGTCCCAGAGGCAGTGGCCGGGAGCCACCAGGGCGTCGGCGATCGAGAGGAAGTGCTCGTAGAACTTGGTGGCGATGTCCTGGTAGACGGGGCGGTGCATCGCCAGCTCGAGGGCGATCCGCAGCATCCCCAGCGTGTAGAAGGCCATCCACGCCGTGCCGTCCGACTGGTCGATCGTCCCGCCGCCGGGGAGATCGTGGGATCTGTCGAACACGCTCACGTTGTCGAGGCCGAGGAACCCGCCCTGGAACACGTTGTCGCCCTCGGCGTCCTTGCGGTTCACCCACCAGGTGAAGTTGAGCAGCAGCTTGTGGAACACGCCTTCGAGGAAGCCGAGGTCGGGCTCTCCGGCGGCGGCCGCGTCGATCCGGTACACGTCCAGCGTCGCCCAGGCGTGCACCGGCGGGTTGACGTCCTCGAACCGCCACTCGTAGGCGGGCAGCTGCCCGTTGGGGTGCATGTACCACTCCCGGGTCATGAGCTGCAGCTGCCGTTTGGCGAAGGCCGGATCCAGGGTGGCGAGCGGGATGCAGTGGAACGCCAGGTCCCAGGCCGCATACCAGGGGTACTCCCAGGCGTCGGGCATCGAGAGGATGTCGAAGTTGTTGAGGTGCCGCCAGCCTGCGTTGCGGCCGCGGCAGCGTCCCTCCGGGGGAGGCGGCCCGGCCGGGTCCCCGTCGAGCCATTGGGCGACGTCGTAGTAGTACAGCTGCTTCGACCAGATCATCCCCGCCATCGCCCCGCGCCACACGCGGCGCTCCTCGTCGCCGATGCCGGCCGGCTCAAGGTTCTCGGCGAACTCGTCGGCCTCGGCGGCGCGCCGAGCGAACACTTCGTCGTGGTCGGCGAAGGGCTCGGGCAGTTCCTTGTCGGTGAGACGGAGGCGCAGCGTCACCGACTCCCCCGCCGGCACGGTGCGGCGGTAGAGGGCCGCAGCCTTGGTGCCGCGCCGCTCCGGGTTCACCGCGCTGCGCCGTCCGTCGACGACGTAGCGGTGGAAAGCGTCCTTGGTGTGCGGCGATGCGCTCGGGATCCCGTAGAGGCGCTCCGTGTTGGTCTCGTTCTCCGTGAAGAGGACCCGATCGGCGCCCTCGGCGTACCAGTAGTAGCTGCCCGCGGCGGGATGGTCGGCCCGAACGGCGACCGCTCCGGCCCCGGCCGGATGCTGCCCGGCCGACGGCCGGCCGGGAACGTCCCCCATCGGCCCGCGCGGGTATCCCCACGACCAGGTGTTGCGGAACCACAGGGTGGGCAGCACCCATATGTCGGCGTCATCCGGGCCGCGGTTGGCGACCTCGACCCGCATGAGGATGTCTCGTTCGTCCGCCTTCGCGTACGTCACGTCGACGTCGAAGTAGCGGCCGTCGTCGAAGACCCCGGTGTCGAGGAGCTCGTGCTCGCCCCGGTCGCGCGGCCGGTCCCGGTTCTGTTCCTCGAGCTCGTCGTAGGGGAACCGGGACTGCGGATAGCGGTACCGCATCCTCAGGTACGAGTGGGTGGGCGTGGCGTCGAGGTACCAGTAGCACTCCTTGACGTCCTCGCCGTGGTTGCCCTGCGGGCCGGTCAGCCCGAAGAGCCGTTCCTTGAGGATGGGATCGGTGCCGTTCCACAGCGCCACGGCCAGGCACAGGTACTGGCTCCGGTCGCTGATCCCGGCGAGGCCGTCCTCGTTCCAGCGGTAGGCGCGGCTCCTGGCGTGATCGTGGGGGAACGAACCCCAGGCGTCGCCTTCGGCGCTGTAGTCCTCCCGAACCGTGCCCCAGGCCCGTTCGGACAGGTACGGCCCCCACTGTTTCCAGTCGGCCCGGCGCGCCTCGTGGTCGGCGAGACGCCGGTGCTCGGCGCCGGCGCGGCTCTCCTGGGGTGCTGCCGTCGTGTCCATTGCCCTCGGCATGATGGGCGGCCGGGAGTCCGTGCGCAACGTGGCCCTTGTCCTCTGGCGGGAATCCGGGCGCACCGCCACCATGCGGGAGGCGACGATCAGGAGAGATGATGGGCCCTCAGGCGGCTGCGCACCGACGCTCGATCGAGCATCCCGACGAGTTCTGGGGAGAGGCGGCTGCCGGCATCGACTGGGTCGAGCGGTACGACCGCGTGCTCGACGACTCGAACCCGCCGTTCTACCGGTGGTTCACGGGAGGGGTGCTCAACACCTGCCACAACGCCCTCGACCGGCACGTCGCCGGGGGCCGGGCCGACCAGGCGGCGCTCGTGTACGACAGCCCGGTAACCGGCACCCTCAGGACGTACACCTACCGCGAGCTCCGCGACGAGGTGGCGGTGCTCGCCGGTGCTTTGCGGTCTCTCGGCGTGGAGCACGGCGACCGGGTGGTGATCTACATGCCGATGGTCCCGGAAGCCGTCATGGCGATGCTGGCGTGCGCCAGGATCGGGGCGGTCCACTCCGTCGTGTTCGGCGGGTTCGCCGCGAAAGAGCTGGCCACGCGCATCGACGACGCCCGGCCCAAGGTGATCCTCGCCGCGTCGTGCGGCATCGAACCGAACCGGGTCGTCGCCTACAAGCCGCTGCTCGACGAGGCGATCCGCCTGGCCGGCCACACGCCGCAGCGGTGCGTCGTTCTGCAGCGCCCCCAGGCCGAGGCGGCGATGCTGCCCGGCCGCGACCTCGACTGGCGGGACTTCGTCTCGGGCGCCGAGCCCGCCGCGTGCGTGCCGGTGGCCGCCACCGACCCCCTCTACATCCTTTACACGTCGGGGACCACCGGGGTCCCCAAGGGTGTGGTGAGGGACCACGGCGGGCATGCCGTCGCCCTGCGCTGGTCGATGGAGCACCTCTACGACGTCCGGCCCGGTGAGGTGTTCTGGGCGGCCAGCGACGTCGGCTGGGTGGTGGGGCACTCCTACATCGTCTACGCGCCGCTCCTGCACGGGTGCACGACGGTCCTCTACGAGGGCAAGCCGGTGGGGACACCCGATGCAGGGGCTTTCTGGCGGGTGATCGCCGAGCACGGCGTCTCGGTGCTGTTCACCGCCCCGACGGCGTTTCGTGCCATCAAGCAGCACGACCCTTCGGGTGACCTGGTCCGGGACTACGACCTCTCCCGGTTCCGGGCCCTGTTCCTCGCCGGGGAGCGGTGCGATCCCGACACCCTGCAATGGGCTGAGGAGCTGCTCGGGGTCCCGGTGGTCGACCACTGGTGGCAGACCGAGACGGGGTGGCCGATCGCGGCGGCCTGCCTGGGGATCGAACGCGCCGAGGTGAAGCCCGGGTCGGCCGGCCTGCCCGTGCCCGGCTGGGACGTGCGGATCCTCAGGTCGGACGGCGACGAGGCCGCCGCCGAGGAGATCGGCAGCATCGCGGTGCGCCTCCCCATGCCGCCCGGCTCGCTGCCGACGCTCTGGGAGAACGACGGCGGCTACGTCGAGTCCTACCTCTCCCGGTTCCCGGGCCACTACCTGACCGGGGATGCCGGGTTCGTCGACGACGACGGTTACGTGTGGATCATGAGCCGGATCGACGACATCATCAACGTCGCCGGCCACCGGCTCTCGACCGGGGCGATGGAGGAGGTGCTCGCCGAGCATCCCGACGTCGCGGAGTGTGCCGTCGTCGGGGTCGCCGACCGCCTCAAGGGGCAGGTCCCGCTCGGCATGGTGGTGCTCAAGCAGGGTGTGGATCGCCCGGACGACGCGATCGTCGCCGAGCTGGTCGCCATGGTGCGGGAGCGGATCGGCCCGGTGGCCGCCTTCAAGACCGCCACCGTCGTCGATCGGCTCCCCAAGACCCGTTCCGGCAAGATCCTGCGGGGCACGATCCGGTTGATGGCCGACGGAGAGCCGTGGAAGCTGCCGGCCACCATCGACGACCCGGCGATCCTCGACGAGATCGGGGCGCGGCTCGCCGACCTCGGGTACCCGAAGGCGGCGCAGTAGGGCCGGACTCGGGCTTGACACCGGCGGCGTCTACATTTGGTCACCATGCGACGGCTCGTGGTGATGATGCTGGTGAGCGCGGTGACGGCCGGGGCGTGCGCATCGGAGCCCGCCGAGCTGGCCGGTGCCGTCCGGGAGCCGCTCCCGGAGGTGGGAGGGGTGTCGCTCCCGGACGTCAGCCGGGGAGGCGAGGACTTCGCGTTCCGGGCCGCCGACGGCGAGATCCTCGTCGTCTACTTCGGGTTCACGTCTTGCCCGGACGTATGCCCGGCCACCCTGGCCGACGTCCGTTCGGCGTTCGCCGACCTCGGCGGCCGGGCCGACCGGGTCTCCCTGGCCATGGTGACGGTGGACCCGATGCGCGACACCGCCGACGTGCTCACCGGGTACGTGCAGAGCTTCGTTCCCGGCGCCCATGCGCTGCGAACCACCGACGACGCTGCGTTGCAGGCCGTGGCCGACGTGTTCGGCGTCTTCTACCAGGTGGCGACCGACGAGGACGGCGCCATCGACGTCGCCCACACTGCGTCGCTGTTCGCCGTGGACGACGAGGGGCGCCTCAGGGTGACGTGGACGTTCGGGACCCCCGACGAGGACGTGGCCGACGACCTGCGCATCCTGCTGAGGTCGGCGTGACCCGCACGCTGATCGGCATCGTCCTCGCCTCGGTG
>CAYXHU010000001.1:0-19271 GCA_964464675.1 uncultured Acidimicrobiia bacterium | reverse complement strand
CGGCCCGGGAATGTGACGGCCGCCGCTGGGGATGGGGCCCCAGCCGGTGGAGGAGGGCCGACCGGCGTCTGTTCGCCGCCGCAGGCGGCGAAGTCGGCCCGGGAATGTGACGGTGGAGCTGAGGGGATTTGAACCCCTGACCCCTTGCATGCCATGCAAGTGCTCTGCCGAACTGAGCTACAGCCCCGGGAACCGGCATCGTAGCATCGGCGGGAACCGACACGACGGTCGCTCACCGGAGGATCCGTCATGACCATCATGCTCGACTGCCCGGACTTCCCATGTGCCGACGTCCACCACGGCCGCTTCACACTCATGCAGCCTCCGCCGAGCCCGACGGACGTGCGCCTCGCCGTGATCGCCGAGGCGCCTCCGGTCGACCCGGACGAGTGGTTCTGGGCATCAGGAGACCCATTCTTCTGGCAGACGGCTCGACGGGCATTCGCAGAGGCCGGGCTCGAGGTGACGTCCGCAGACGACCTCCCCGGCCATGGCATCCACCTGACCACGGCCGTGAAGTGCGCCAAAGCGGGGTATGGGATCGCCGCGGCCACGATCTCGGACTGCGCGGAGCGCATCCTGGAGCGGGAGCTCGCCGCCTTCCCCAACCTCGCCGCCATCGCCCTCATGGGCGACGTCGCCATCAAGTCCCTCAATTCGATCCGCAGGCGGCGCGACGGGAGGAGGATCGTCCCCGCCGGGCCCACCTGGAGGATCCGCGGCCGCTACGACTGGGATGGCATCACCGTCATCCCGTCGTACCTGTTCACGGGGCGCTCCTACCTCATCGAAGCGAGCAAGCGCACCATGATCGCCGAGGACCTGCGAGCCGCTCTGCAGGCGGCCGGGCTCGGCTAGAGGCTCACACGTCGGCGGGCGCCGTCTCCCAGTCGGTACGGGGAGCGTCGCCCCACAGCCGCTCCAGCTCGTAGAACCGGCGGGTGGCCTCATCGAACACGTGCACCACGATGTCGCCGTAGTCGAGCAGCACCCAGGTTGCGTCGTCGAGACCTTCTCGCCGCAACGGCCGCCGGTCGATGCGCTTGAGGGCGAGCTCCACCTCTTCGGCGAGCGTGAGCACGTGACGACGCGACGTCCCCGTCGCGATCACGAACACGTCGGTGATGACGAGCAGGCCCGAGACGTCGAGCAGGACGATGCCCAGACCTTTCTTGTCGTCGATCGCGGTGGCTGCGGCCTCCGCGGTGGCGATCGTGTCTGGGTGCATCGAAATGGGGCTCAACCCTCCCCGGCCGGTATGTCCTGGCCGACGATGATAGTGACGTCCACCACACTGGAGGGTGCTCGCAACTCGATGAACACGGTGCCGGTGCCGAGCGCCTCCAGCACCTCCCAGGCGGCCGATTCGCCCTTGCGCCCCTGTGCGATGATCTCGGTGGTCGGATAATCGAAGCGATCGGCGTTGTCGGAGCGCACCACGCGAAAGCCGAGTCGCACCAGGTTCCCGGCGACCACCCGAGTTGCCCCGATCCGCCCGTTGCCGTTGAGCACCTCCACGGGCGGCCGCACGTCCCGGAGTTGCAGGTGATCGAATCGCTCCGCGACGAACTCCTCGGCGCTCGACGAGGCCACGAACGCGGTCTCACCACCGATTCCGGCGACCCTCTCCACGGGGATCGTGGCCACATGCAGCTGATCCGAAGCCGCCACCGCCAGGATCAGATCGGCAACCGCCGTCGGCCGGGCCGCGCCCGCCGTCAACCGGTCCGCCAGGTCGGGCTCTTCCACGACCCGCTCCAGGATCGCCCGCCACACGGCGCCCTGCCGCTGGAGCCATTCGAACACGTCCCCGGCGCCCGGATCCGTGAGCAGTACCTCGGCGACCGGGCCGTCCACTGCCTGACGTCCGTCAGCAACGACCCGCTGCGTGGCGTCACCGTCCTGTGTGAACAAGGCGACCGGCACATCGACGATGAGGGGAGATCCGATAGCGGCCGCCAGGGCCCCGGGCGGCAGAGCCACGACGTCGTCGAGGCGGATCCCGAACCTGTTCATGACGGTCAATGCCGCCAACTCGGCTCCCTCGAATCCCAAGGCCTGGTCCAGTCGGAACTCCCCGTAGCCGGGGACGACCCCGAGCATGCGTTGCGGGACCAGGGACAGCGTCGCATCCCCTTCGGGTGCCACGGCCAGCAGGGCGAGCGCCGCGTTCCCGGGCCCGTCTCCAACCACGAGCAGAGCGGATCGTGACTCTGTGACCACCGAGCGCACCTCGACCTCGCGCTCGGGGATCTCCTCGGCCAACGACCTCAGGCTGGTCGTCCAGCCCTCGACGATCTCCACGCCGTCGTCTGCGACCCACTCCCACGCGTCGGCGAGCGAATCCCTGGCGAACCAGCCTGCGGCCGCCAGAGCCGCCGCAGCCACGAAGGCCACTCCCAGGCGTACCCACCACCTACGCATACAGGTGATGCTCCGCGATGTACGCCCTCACCGGATCCGGAACCAGGAACCTGATGCTCGACCCGCGCCGGCACCGCTCCCGCAGCTCCGTGCCACTCACCTGCAGCAGCGGCGCGTCCAGCACGTGGCACGGCCCAACCGCCTCGGCGACGTCGGCGAGGGATGCGCCGGGACGGGCCATGACCGCGATCTCGGCTCGCTCCAGGACGTACTCCCAGCGGTGCCAGGTCCTGATCCGGGCAGCCGCATCGGCCCCCAGCACGAGAACGATCTCGTCTTCCCCTGGGAACGAGTCGAGGGTGTCCGCCGTGTACGTCCAGCCGTCGCGCCGGACTTCCCGATCGTCGTCTTCGAAGTACGCGACGTCCGCAACGGCCAGACTCGTCATCTCACGACGATGCTCGGCGCCGCTCACCCCCGTGCCTGCCTTCTGCCACGGGCGGCCTGCCGGGAGGAAGGTGACCACGTCGACGCCGAGGTCCCTGTAGGCCGCCTCCCCGGCGACCAAGTGGGCGATGTGGGGAGGATCGAAAGTGCCTCCGAGCATGGCGCGACGCACGAGCGTCAGGATAGAGGCGAAGCCTCCCGGCTACGACGCAAGCCGGAGCGCGTCTCCGGGAGGTCCGAGGCGGCACGTGAGCAACCGCACCGGGTCGATGTAGCGGTCGCCGACCCGGACCGACAGGTGCAGGGCATCGAGGCCGTGATCCCGCCCGGAGCGCCCGAGCAGCGCCCCGGCCCCCACAGGGCCGAGCCCGGTCGACACGGCCGACAGGTAGGAGTAGGAGGTGCGCAGACCGCCGCCGTGGTCGACGGTGACGCTCGTGGTGCCGGCGACCGTGCCGGCGAAGGTGACGGCCCCCGGTCCCAGCGACCTCACCTCAGACCGGACCGGCGCGGCCAGGTCGACTCCCCAGTGCCCGCCGAACGGGCCCTCAGGAGCATACGGGCGCAGGATGACGACCGGACCCGGCACCGGAGACCCCGCCGGACACGCCGACGCGAGCAGAACGACGAGAAGCATGGCAGGCACGGGCAGCGTCGCGACCTTATCCCTGCCGGCGGCGGGATGACAGCCCCGTCAGACGACCCCGACGGCCCTGCCCGAGCCGTTGACGAGTTCGATGGCGATCCTGCGCAGGTCGTCGGGACGGAACGGTTTCGTGATGAAGGCGTCCGCGCCCCCGCGGTCTGCCCGTTCCCTCGTCTCCTCCTGGGCATGTGCAGTGAGCACCAGGACCTTGAGGTCGCGGGTCCTATGGTCACTTCGGATCCTCTCGAGCACCTGCCAGCCGTCCATCTTCGGGAGGCCGACGTCCAGGATGAGCAGGTCCGGGGGATCGGCAATCGCCGCCTCGAGCCCCGAGGGACCGTCCGACCGCGTGTCGATGTCCATCCCGGCAGGACGGAGGCACACGGCAATGAGGCGCTGGATCACGGCCGAGTCCTCGACGACGAGCACCCGATGAGCCACAACATGTCCTTTCCGGCGGTAGGCCTGTCGGTGCTACATCGGCAGCGCGTGACGGGGGCTTGAGGGAGCGAACCCAGGGCCCCCGCCGACAGGATCTCAGCGCACGTGCCCGTCGCCGTAGAGGATGTACCGCTCCGAGGTGAGCGCCTCGAGGCCCATAGGCCCCCGGACGTGGAGTTTCTGCGTCGAGATGCCGATCTCCGCCCCGAACCCGAACTCCTCGCCGTCGGTGAAGCGGGTCGATGCGTTCACCATCGTCGCTGCGGCATCGACCCCGCGCACGAACAGCTCGACCCGGGAGTAGTCCTCGGCCACGATCGCCTCGGTGTGCTGGGTACCGTGGCGGGCGATGTGGTCGAGCGCGTCCTCCACCCCATCGACCACCCGCACGGCCATGATCAGATCGTGGTACTCGGTATCCCAGTCGTCCTGCGTCGCAGGGACGAGATCGGGCACCAGGGCACGCGCCGCTTCGTCCCCCCGGACCTCCACGCCGTGCCCGCGCAGCGCGGCGACGATGCGAGGCAGGAACCCGGCGGCAATCGGACGGTCCACCAGCAGCTTCTCTGCCGCATTGCAGACCCCGGGACGCTGGCACTTGGCGTTCACCACGATTGCCTCCGCCGCGTCCTGATCGGCCGACACGTCGACGTAGACGTGGCAGTTCCCCGCCCCGTCGATCACGACCGGAACCGTCGCCTCCTCCTCGACCGCCGCGATCAGACCCGGGCCACCGCGCGGCACGAGGAGGTCCACCCACTGCTTGGCGGTCATCAGCGCCCGTGCCCCCTCGCGCGAGGTGTCCTCGATCACCTGGACTGCGTCCTCAGGGAGCCCGGCCTCCTCCAATCCCGACCGGAGGGCGGCGGCGATCGCCAGATTGGACGAGAGGGCGTACGAAGAGCCGCGCAGCAAGGCGGCGTTCCCGGATTTGACGCACAGCCCGGCGGCGTCGGCGGTGACGTTGGGTCTCGCCTCGTAGATCACCGCCACGACCCCGAGCGGCGTTCGTACTCGGTGCACCCGAACCCCGTTGTAGAGGCGCCACCCGCCGGTCTGCACCCCGACCGGATCGGTCAGCGCTGCGACCTTGCGAAGCCCTGCAGCCATCCCTGCCACACGCCCCTCCGTCAGCAGCAACCGGTCCAGCAGGGCCGCGGAGATCCCCTCGTCACGTCCCTGCCCCATGTCGGCAGAATTCGCGGCCAGGATGTCGGGACGAGCCGCATCCACGGCGTCGGCCATCGCCATCAGAGCGGCCGACTTGCGGGCGGCAGGCTCCTGAGCGAGGGCCCGCGCCGCAGCCCGTGCCCGCCGGCCGTAGTCGTCCATCGTGATCATGGCGGGCGAGTGTAGGCGGTGCCGGTTCACCGAACCGCTAACACCACCAGGTCGTCGCGGTGGATCACCACGCCGCCGGCCTCAGCACTGTGGCGCCCCGCCGCACGCCGAATCTCGGATGCCGACAGGCCTGCCCTGCCCTTGGCGATGGGCACGCCGCCCGGATCCAGGACGTCGACGGCGTCGCCTGCCGAGAAGGAGCCCTCGACGGACACCACGCCGACCGGGAGCAGCGACCTGCCCGCCGCCAGCACTGCCGCCGCCGCACCGGCGTCGATGTGCAGAGACCCTTTGGTGCGGAGCCCGAACGCGATCCACAGCTTGCGGGCCGGGAGCCCGGAGGGATACGGCTGGACCCACGTTCCGATCTGATCGCCTGCAACGGCCCGCGCCACCACATCGGGCTCGGCTGCGGGAGCGATCACCGTGGGGATGCCCGACCATGCCGCCATGCGCGCCGCGGCCACCTTCGTGGCAACGCCGCCGGATCCGAGCGGCCCGGAGCCCCCCGCCGAGATGCCGTCGAGGATCTCGTCGGTGTGCCGGATCGCATCGATGAGGGCTGCGTCGCCCTCCAAACGGGGGTCGCTGTCGAACAAGCCCCGCGTGTCGGTCAGAATGACCAGCATCGCCGCGCCCACCAGTTGGGCGACGATGGCACTCAACCGGTCGTTGTCGCCGAGCCGCAACTCGTCCACGACCACGGTGTCGTTCTCGTTGACGATCGGCACCACTCCCACCGACAACATGCGGGCGAGGGCCTCCCTGGCATGCAGGTACTGCTCGCGGTGGGCCAGCACGTCCCTGGTGAGCAGCACCTGCCCGCACACGAGCCCCAAAGTCGCGAACCGTGTGGTGTAGCGCTCCATGAGCCGGCCCTGCCCGACCGCCGCAGCGACCTGCAGCCCGGGGATGTCGCCGGGCCGAGCCCGCAACCCCAATGCCGGGAGTCCCGCCGCCACCGCGCCCGAGGACACGAGCACCGCGAGGCGCCCGGCGCCGCGCAGGGCGGCGACCTGGGCGACGACACGCGCCAGCGAGTCGTCGTCGATGCCGCCGCCGTCGGGCAAGGTCAGGCTCGACGAGCCCACCTTGACGACCACCGGGCCCCGAAGCGCGGGATGCCTCATTCCCCGTCCCCGGCGTCGGCCTCGTCCTCATGGAACTCGAAGACCAGATCGCCGATCCGGACTTCGTCCCCCGGCTGTGCGCCGGCGGAGCGCAAGGCCTCGTCGACGCCGGCGCGAGCCAGGCGGCGCGCCGCCAGGTAGGCGGCCTCCGGCTTCGTGAGATCGTCGAAGGCCACGGCCCGCTCCGCCGCCTTCCCGGTGACCACCCACACTCCCGCCTCCCGGTGCACGTCGAACCCGGGGGGTACCGGCCTGTGGAGGACGAATCCGGCCCGATCGGGAGCAGCCCGCTCCGCCTGCTCGGCTGCGTCCGCAACGGCGTGCATGAGGCGGGTCAATCCGGATCCCGTCACCGCGGAGATCTGATGGACCGGCTCATCGACGAGCGCGGCGAGGCGTTCGGCCGCCCTCTCCCCCTCCGGCAGATCCACCTTGTTCACCGCGATCACCCGGGGCCTTCCGGCGAGTTCCGGGCTGTGTGCCGCCAGCTCGGCGGTGAGCACCGCCAGTTGCTCACCCACCGATGTCGTTTGCAGCGGGGACGGATCGAGCAGTACGAGCAATGCGCGGGCCCGCTCCGCATGCCGCAGGAACGAGTGGCCGAGTCCCTTGCCTTCGGCCGCACCCTCGATGAGGCCGGGGATGTCGGCGAGCACGAACTCCCGATCCGGCAAGGCCACGACACCTAGGTTGGGCTGCAGCGTGGTGAACGGGTAGTCGGCGATCTTGGGCCGAGCCGCCGACACCCGGGATACGAGCGTGCTCTTCCCGGCATTGGGGAACCCGATGATCGCCGCATCTGCGAGGAGCTTCAGCTCGAAGGTGAACTCGGCGCGCTCGCCGTACTCGCCCTGCTCGGCGAAGTCGGGCGCATGGTGCCTCGGCCCGACGAACGCGGCGTTGCCGCGTCCCCCCCGCCCGCCTTCGATGAGTGTCACGCGCTGGCCGGATTCGACGAGATCCGCCACGGCCGTCCCCGAGCCGTCCTTGATCACCGTGCCGACCGGGACCTTGAGGATCAGGTCTTCGCCGTGACGCCCGTGGCGCAGGTCGCCACTCCCGTGCGTCCCGCGTCCCGCCTGGTGGTGCGGATTGCGGCGATACGCCAGCAGGGTGGCCATCGACGAATCGGCCTCGACGACGACGTCGCCTCCCGATCCGCCCGAACCGCCCTCGGGCTTGCCGCGTGGCCTGCCGCGCAGCTTCCGGAACGCGACCGCTCCGGCGCCGCCGTCACCGGCGCGGAGGAATACCCGCGCCTCGTCGACGAACACCGGAGTGGATCAGGCTTCGGTTTCGACGTTGACCAGACGGCGCCCGCGGCGGGACCCGTAGCGGACCACGCCATCCGCCGTGGCGAACAGCGTGTCGTCACCACCCCGCCCGACGTTGTCGCCGGGGTGGATCCGGGTGCCCCGCTGCCGGACGATGATCGCCCCGGCGCGGACCTGCTGGCCGTCGAACACCTTGGGGCCGAGTCGCTTGGCCGCCGAGTCGCGGCCGTTGCGAGTCGAGCCGCCGCCCTTCGTCTTCGACATCAGCTCTCCTTCTTGGGCGCCGGCTTCTTGGGCGCCGCCTTCTTCGTGGTGGTGGACTTGGTCGCCTGCTTGGCCTTCGGCTCGTCTTTGGCGGGGGTCTTGGCACCGGTGGCCTTCGAGCCCGACGGCTTCTTCGCCGCGGGCTTCTCCTCGGCTGCCTCAGCCTTGGCGGCACTCTCCGCCGTGGCGGCACTCTCCGCCTTGGCGGCGGACTCCGGCTCCGCGGCCTTCTCGGCACGCTGCACACCGGGTGCTTCTATTGCGGTGACCTCCACCGTCGTGTACTTCTGGCGATGCCCCTGGCGACGCCGATACCCGGTCTTCGACTTGTACTTGAAGATGTCGACCTTCGGGCCGGCGGAACCGCCGAGGATCTTGCCGACGACACGAACCTCTTTGAGGCCGTCGCGATCTGAAATCACGGTCCCGTCGTCGCCGACGAACAGCAGCGGCGTGAACGTGACTTCGCCCTCGGCGCGCAGGCGCTCGACGTCGATGACGTCGCCTTCACGAACCTTCGCCTGCTTGCCGCCTGTGCGGATGATGGCGTACATAGTCCAGGGATCCTTCAACGGGGGGATCGGCCCGACATCATAGCCGGTCGTCCGTCACAGGTGCGCTCAGTCGCCCGCCGGGTCCTCGACCTCGGGCATGGCGCCTCCGGTAGCGGCTGCATCGGCGAACAACACCACCCCCCGTCCGGCACATTCCGGGCACACGTGCGAGAACGACTCGAGGAGACCCTCGGAGACGTTCTTGCGGGTCATCTCCACGAGACCGAGATTGGAGACGTCGAACACCTGGGTGCGGGTCTTGTCCTTGGCCAACGACTCGCGCAGCCGCCGGAGCACCATGTCGCGGTTCTTGGCGACCTCCATGTCGATGAAGTCGATCACGATGATCCCGCCGATGTCCCGGAGGCGGAGCTGCCGGGCGATCTCCTCGGCTGCCTCCAGGTTGTTCTGCAGCACCGTCTCTTCGAGGTTGGAGTGCCCGACGAACCGGCCGGTGTTCACGTCGATCACGGTGAGCGCCTCGGTCCGATCGATCACGATGTGCCCGCCCGACGGGAGCCACACCTTGCGGTCGAGAGCCTTGCGAAGCTGGTCTTCCACGTGGAAGCGTTCGAAGAGCGGCAGCTCGTCTTCGTACTGCTTAACCTTGGACACCAACTCGGGGTCGGTGTCCTCGAGGTCGTCGAGCACGTGCCGGTGGATTTCGGGATCATCGATGACCAGGCGCCGGAACTCGCGGGTGAAGTGCTCCCGGATCACCCTGATCACCAGGGGCGGCTCCTCGTACAGCAGCCGCGGAGCACCCCCCTCGGGGAGCTTGCGCTGGATGTCGTCCCAGACACCCATCAGGCGGTCGATGTCTGCCTTGACCTCCTCGGCGGTTGCGCCCTCCGCCGCAGTGCGCACGATGATCCCGTATCCCTCCGGACGCTTGTCGGCCACCAGGCGGCGCAGCCGTTCCCGCTCCTCCTCGGGCAGCCTCCGGCTGATGCCCCGCATGTCCGAATCCGGAGCGAGCACCAGGTACCGCCCCGGGAAGCTGACCTGATTGGTGAGCCTGGCACCCTTGTGGCCCATGGCGTCCTTGACCACCTGGACCAGGACCTCGTCGCCCACCTTGAGCGCCTTCTCGATGCGCGGCTTGCGCTTGCCGTTCTCACGGGGGTCGATCGCCACGTCACCGGCGTACAGGACCCCGTTCTTCGCCTCGCCGAAGTCCACGAACGCCGCTTCCATGCCGGGGAGCACGTTGCGGACCTTGCCCAGGTACGTGTTGCCGGCGAGTGAGCGCCGCGCCGAGCGAGCCACGTAGTGCTCCACGAGCACGGCACCTTCGAGCACGACGATCTGCGTTTGGTGCGGCGTGCGCCGCACCAGCATCTGCTTGCGCTCGGCGTCGGAGAGAGGCGGAACGGGCTCGGGAGCAGGGCGTCCGCCGGCGCGGGGCCGCCGGTCTCTGCGTTCCGCGGCCGAACGGCGCTCCGTGGCGGAACGGCGCTCCTTGGCGGAGCGGCGTTCCCGCTCGGGCCGACGCTTCTGCTTCGTCGCGCTGCTCGCAGCGCCCCTGCTCGGTTCTGCGTCGCCGGGCGGTTCGACGACCCGCCTGATCTCGACCGTGTCACGCCCGAGGCGCTTCTGCTTCCTCTCCTCGACGGTCGTGTCGCCCACGCCCCGGCGAAGCACCCGGGCGCGGCGCTTGCGGAACAAGGCCATGCAATGACTCCTTCGGTGCCCGCTCGTACGGGCGTTTCGCGGCGAAGCCCGACGGTGACACCGGCTGCGGCGGTGAGGTGATCAATCCGCCGGAGGTATGCCTCGTCTTCATCACTCGCAGGCTCCGCTCGTCATGGACTTCTCGGGATGACTGGCGTTCGGCCCGGCACAGGGCGCCGACCGCCCGGCCAAGCCGTGCCCGACGGCGGGCAGGGTACCACGGAGCCGCGCCCAGCCTCGGCCGCCGCCTCTCAGGAGTCGGCGATCTCGAGCCGCTCCTGATGGGCCTCCGACTCGTCGTAGCAGCGCCGGCACCTGGCTTCGTAGGCGTCGGTCGCCCCCAGGACGACGAGCTCGTCGCTCTCGATCACCCGCTGCGTGTACATGCCCGGGCCGCCGCACCGGTGGCAGACCGCCAGGCTCTTCGTGACGTACTCGGCGCGACCGATGAGCGATGGGATCGGCTCGAACGGACGGCGCAGGTAGTCGAGGTCGAGTCCGGCGATGATCACCTTCCGGCCGGTCGCCGCCAGCGACTCGACCACCTCGACGAGGCCCATGTCGAAAAACTGCCCTTCGTCGATGCCGACGACCACCGTGCGATCCTCGACCAGGGCGAGCAGTTCGGCGCTGTCGGCCACCGGTATCGCGTCCACCGAGAGGGCGGAGTGCGAAACCACCCGACGGTCTGCATACCTGGAGTCGATCGCCGGCTTGAACGTCTGCGCAGGAATCCGAGCGATCTGGTAGCGGGTGATCCGCCGGATCAGCTCCTCGCTCTTCCCTGAGAACATCGGGCCGCAAATGACCTCGACCCACCCGTGATCTCCGCGGCGCTCCATGCGGGACAAGCGTAGTGGCGGCCTCCCGTCACAGGAGATGCCGCTCGCCGGGGACCGGCGTCCGCCTCATCCACACCGAGTGCACCATGCCCAGCGACAGCGCCATCGCCACGTAGAAGGAGCCGCCGTAGGACATCATCGGGAGCGGCAAGCCGGTGACCGGAAGCAAGCCCACGGCCATCCCCACGTTCACGAACACGTGGAAGCCGATCATCGCCGCGGTCCCGATGGCGATCAGCCTTCCGAAGCGATCCCGCGCCGCCAGGCCGATCATGAAGAGCCGCCACATCAGCAGGCTGAAGAGCCCGAGCACCAGCGCCCCGCCCACAAAACCGAGCTGCTCCCCGACCGCGGTGAAGATGAAGTCGGTGGTCTGGGCCGGCACGAACGCCAGGTTGGTCTGACTGCCTTCGAACAGCCCGCGACCGAACAGTCCTCCCGCCGAGATGGCGATCTGGCTCTGGTTCTGGTTGTAGTTCAGGGTGAGCGTCTGCTCACCGCTGTTGAGGAACCCGGTGAGCCGGTTCAGCTGGTACTCCTCGAGGATGTTGAGCTCGAACGCCACGATGAGTGCGATCACCCCGATCACGGCGAGCAGCCCGATCTGTCGTGCGGACGTGCCGGCGACGTAGAGCATCGCAACGCTCACGAACGCGAACACGAGCATGGTGCCGAGGTCGGGCTGGATGAAGATGAGCGCAGAGGGCACGGCGACGAGCGCCAAGACCTTGCCGATGCGTGACCAACGCACCCCGGCGATAGGATCGTCGGGCGGCGACAGCAAGACGGCGAGTGCGAGGATGACGGCCGGTTTGGCGACCTCCGACGGCTGCAAGTTGAAGAATCCCAGCGGGATCCAGCGCTGCGCCCCGGTCGGCGCGGTGCCGATCGGGCTCAGCACGACGACGAGCAGGATCAGCGTGGCGACGAACGCGAACGGAGAGAGCATGCGCCAGCTGCGGTCGGTGATCAGCGAAGCCACGACGAAGGTGACCACCCCGACGCCCATGAAGGCGGCCTGCCGGATCACCTGCTCGCTGCGCGACAACCCGGTCGCCTCGAGGCGAGGCGCCGAGGCGCTGAAGACCATCAGCAAGCCGATGGCACTGAGCGCCACGATGCTGAACACCAGCAGGAAGTCGATCGAGCCCCGCCGGGCGGCGCCGGGGCTGAGATCGACGTTTCCGGCGAGGGTCACCGTTCCGTCTCCTCGCCGGTGCGGATCGGCGTCATCTGCTCGTCCCCGCCCATCAGGTACTGCATGACCCGTCGCGCGGTCGGCGCGGCGATCTTCCCGCCCGAGCCGCCCTGCTCCACGACCACGGCAACCACCCATCTCGGGTTGCTGAGAGGCGCCACGCCGACGAACCAGGCGTGGGTGATGTCCTCCTCCTCACCTTCCAGGTTGAGGTATGACGAACCGGTCTGCCCGGTGCCGGTCTTGCCTCCGACGTCGTCGAGGCCCGGCCCGAAATCCTCGAACGCGACCGCGGCGGTGCCGTCGGTCACCACCCGGTTCAGGTCGATGCGAAGGCTCTCGACGGTGCTGCCGGCGATCTCGAACGTGGAGAGCGCACTCGGCGGATTCGTGAACACCACCTCGTTTGAGGTGTTCCGCACCGACTCCACCACTCGCGGCCGCCACAGGGTGCCGCCGTTCACCAGGGCCGCGTAGGCATTGGCGAGCTGCAGGGGCGTCACCGACATGGCGCCCTGGCCGATGGCGATGTTCATGAGGTCGCCGCCCGACCACCCGCCCTCGGGACGCACCAAGCCGGTGTCGTTCTGCTGGTGGTATTGGAACCACTCCCTGTCGGGCACGAGGCCGGCCTGTTCGAAGGAGAGGTCGATGCCGGTGACCTCGCCGAACCCGAGGGTCCTCGTCCACTCCTGGAGCAGGTCCTCTCCGAGGTCGCTGCGCCGATTCCAGATCTCGAGGGCGATCCCCCAGAAGTACTGGTTCACCGACCGGTACAGGGCACTGTGGATGTTGACCAGGCCGTGGCCCCCGAGCGAGCACGCCAGGTCGGGCAGTTCGCCGATGAGCGCCCCGCAGGTCCAGTCGGCCAGCGGAGGTGTCTCGGGGAACAGCAGCACGCCGTCGGCGTAGAACGACGTCGGATCGGCCGGATCGAGGCGGGCCCGGTACGCGGCGACCTTGTCCTCGTCGAGGTAGACGTTCTCCAGTTGCGGGTAGATCCCCTCCTCGATCGCCAAGGTGTAGGGAACGACCTTGAAGGCCGAGGCGGGCGGGTACAGGCCCTGGATGGCGAAGTTGTTGAGGGCTGCGTTCTCGGAGATCTCCGCCCATTCCTCCTCCGAGATCCGCCCGTCGGCGAACAGTCCCGGGTCGAACGAGGGCTCCGAGGCCATGGCGATCACCGAACCGTCGGTGACGTCGAGCACGACCCCGGCGGCCCGCACCACGGGCTCACCTTCGCGGCGTGCCAGGCGGCTCCCGGTGGTCAGCGCGTTCTCGAGCACCCCCTGCACATCCATGTCGATCGTGGTGATCACGCTGCCGCCCGGCGTCGGGGGAATCTCTTCGACGACGCCCAACACTTCGCCACGAGCGTTGATCCGGTACGTGATCGTCCCGGGATCGCCGCGCAGCAGGCGGTCGTATTCGCGCTCGACGCCGAACTTCCCGACCCGGTCGTTCTGGTCGATCTCGGGTCGCTCCAGGTCCTCCTCGTTCGGGGCGCCGATGTAGCCGACGATGTGGGCGGCCGTCGTTCCGAGCGGGTAGGTACGGATCGGAACCGGCTCGAGGACCACCCCGGGGAACTGCTCGATGTGCTCGAGGGCGAAGACGGCGGTCGCCTCGCTAACCGCACCTCCGATCGGGAAGCGGGTGCCAGAACCGCGCTCGTCGAACGTGGCGCGGATCTCCGATGCCGGAACACCGAGCAGCGCCGCGAGGTTCTGGATCAGATCCTCCTCCCGCTCCAACGGCACGAGCGCCCGGTCGACGACCAGCCGGAGTTGGGCGACGGTACCCGCCATCAACTCGGTGCCGTCCGCCGCGTAGATGTCGCCGCGGGGCGCCTCGATCGTCACCGTCCGCAGCTGCTGGGTCTCTGCGGCGATCAGCGACGACTCGATCGCGGACACCTGCAGGAACCACATGCGCAGCAGCAGCACGGCGAACAAGGCAGCGAACGCGATACCCACGACGGTGATGCGCAGCGCCGGTCTCACAGGTCGAATCCTCTAAGACCGGAGCGTTGCGAACCGCCCATGAGGGCGGTGACCCCGGGCAGGACGGCCAGTCCGAGCACGATGTTGTACGCGGCAGGCAAGATCATCTTTCTCAGAACGCCCCCGTCGGCCAACGTCTTCTCTCCGAAGATCGTACCGAGGAGTGCGAACAGTGCGAGCGCCCCGAACGTCACCACGAACACGACCGGTACCAGCAGCGTCGGATCGTCCTCGACCCGAGACCTGAACCGTGCCACGACGAATGCCACGGTCGACATCGTCAGGGCCCAGAGGCCGAGCGGCGACTCGACGAGCAGGTCCTGCAACACGCCGGTGAGGAACCCGACCACGACGGCATCCTCGGCCGGCAGGCGGCGGGCCACCCCGATCATGGTGAGCACGACGAGAGCCGGGGCCGCGTCGAAGGGACGCAGCCTGGCGAACAGCGTGGTCTGCAGGGCCACGGCGACGATCAGCAGTGCCAGGGCGATCCCGGCCCGGCGGAGCCTCACGGCACGGTCGTCGTCACCGGCTCTCCCGGTGCGACGTCGGGTTCGCCTTCCGACTGCTCGCCCTGCTCGATGGGCACGTCCACCGGCTGGTCCTCGGATTCGACCAGGTCCTCCACGCCCGCCTCGTCGGTGGTGAACACGAGCACCTTCACGAAGTCCACCCTGGTCACCGCTGCCGTCGGGATGGCGCTGGTCCTCAGCGAGAAGCCGACCTCGGCGCGGGCCGGTTCGGCCACCCGGGCCACGGAGATCCCGGCGGGGAATCGCCCGTCGGCGGTGACGAGCAGATCACCTTCGACGAGGGAGGCGTCGGTGTTGAACATCTCGAGCACCATCCGCCCGCTGCCTCGCCCGGTGAGCACCCCGGTCTCCCCGGTGCGTTCGACCCGCACTGCGATACGGAACGTGGGGTCGGTGATGAGCCGGACCCGGGCGGACCCCCCGGTGGCGGACACGACACGGCCGATCAGCCCGCCCTCGTCGACCACCGGCATGTCCGCGCCGACGCCGTCGGACGTGCCCTTGTCGATCACCCTGATGAAATCGAACTCCGAGACGCCCACCGCCAGAACCTGGGCGGTGATCGTATCCAGCTCGTCGGGCGGGGAGACGTCGAGGATCCGCTCGAGCTCCTCCACCCGGACCTCGAGGGCTCCGGTGTCCTGCAGCTGGGACTCCAGTTCTGCGACCCGCTCCCGCAAGACCCGGTTCTCGTCGCGCAGGCCCACGACATCGGAGATCGCCTCGAAGAAGTCCACCACCGGGGAGGTCACCGTGTTGACCACCTCCTGTACCGGTGTGAACGCGGCTTGTGCCCCATCGCGCAGCGTCTCGCCGACGCCGGCGTCCGAGCCGCGCAAGTCGAAGGTGACCAGCGCGAGCGACACGACCACGAGGGCGACGTAGATCCCGGTCGATCGTTCGACACCTCCGGGTCTCCACATCGTTCGCCCTCCAGCGCGGCGGGAGCCGCCCTTCCCGGCTAGTCCTGACCGGACGTCGAGAGGACCTCGGACAGCACGTCGAATTCCTCGAGGCACCGTCCCGAGCCGAGCACGACCGAGTGGAGCGGACGGTCGGCCGTGATCACCGGCGTGCCGGTCTCGTTGGCGATCCTCACGTCCAGGCCCCGCAGCAGCGCACCGCCGCCTGCGATGACGATGCCGCGTTCCATCGTGTCGGCCGCCAGCTCGGGGGGCGTCTTGTCCAGGCAGAACTTGACCGCGTCGACGATCGCCTGCACCGGCTCTTCGATCGCTTCGCGGATCTCCTGCGCAGAGACGATCACGGTCTTCGGGAGCCCGGTGACCAGGTCGCGGCCCCGGATCTCGGCGTTCGGCTCGTCCGAGAAGGGCCAGGCGGATCCGATCGCCATCTTCAACTGCTCGGCGGTCCGGTCCCCGAGCAGCACGTTGTGCTCCTTCTTGACCCAGTTGACGATCGCCTCGTCGATCTCGTCGCCGCCGACTCGAATGGACTTCGACACGACGATCCCGCCCAGGGACACGACCGCCACCTCGGTGGTCCCGCCGCCGATGTCGACGATCATCGACCCGCTCGGCTCGTGGATCGGCAAGTTGACGCCGATCGCGGCCGCCATCGGCTCCTCGATCGTGTAGGCGCGCCGGGCTCCGGCGTGGTAGGCGGCTTCCTCCACGGCGCGCCGCTCCACCCCGGTGATCCCGGAGGGAACACAGACGATGATGCGGGGACGGGCCCAGCGCCGCGGCTGCACCTTCTTGATGAAGTAGCGCAGCATGCGCTCCGTGATGTCGAAGTCGGCGATCACACCGTCGCGCAGCGGCCGGATCGCCTGGATGTGCGCCGGCGTGCGCCCGATCATCCGCTTGGCCTCCATGCCGACGGCCAGGGCGCGGTTGTCACGTGTGTTGATCGCCACCACGGACGGCTCGTTGAGCACGATCCCTTGGCCACGTACGTAGACCAGGGTGTTCGCGGTGCCGAGGTCGATCGCCATGTCGCGACTGGCGAGCGACATCAGGCTCGTCATGGGTCAATTGCCCCCGAATCGTTGCCGCAAGTGTAGCCCCGGGCCCACTTAGCCGAAGAACAAGCTGAGTTCGCGCTCAGCGCTCTGCGTCGAGTCGGATCCGTGCACCAGGTTCTGCGTCTGGTCGATCGCATGGTCGCCCCGGATCGTCCCAGGCCGGGCATCGATCGGGTCGGTCGCCCCCATGAGGTCCCTCACCACCTGCACGGCGCTGCGACCGGACCACTCCATCGCGACCACCGGGCCGCCGGTGATGAATGCCAGCAGTTCCGGGAACCAGCCTTTCTCCACGTGCTCGGCGTAGTGGCGTCGGGCCAGCGCTTCGTCGATCTCCCGCATCTCGATCCGCTCCAGCCGCAAACCCTTACGTTCCAGGCGGCCGATCACCTCACCGACGAACCCGCGCCGCACGCCGTCGGGCTTGACCATCACGAAGGTGTGCTCTGCGTTCACTCCTGCTCCCTGTGTGCACCGGCGCCGGATGGTACCCGGGTGTCACTCCACACCGAGCAGATCACGCACCTCGCCGACCAGGTACAAGGAGCCGGCGACCAGGGTCGGGCCACCGGAGATCCGGGCAGCGGCCAGGGCGTCGTCCACAGAGTCGTGGGCGGTCGCCGGAAGGCCGAGGGCGTCTGCCGCCTCCGAGATCCGGGCCGGAGCCATCGCCCGGTCGGTGGCCGGGGCGCAGGCGTGTACCCGGGTGATCAGCCCGTCGAGAAGACCGAGCATCTCCGGAACGTCCTTGTCGGCCATCGCCCCGAAGACCAGAGCCCACGACGTCGACGGGAACTCCTCACGGAGCGCCGCGGCCAGAGCGGCCACGCCGTGGGGGTTGTGCGCCCCGTCGAGCATGACGACCGGGTCGGCGCCCACCACTTCCATGCGGCCGGGAATCGTGATACCTGCGGCGGCTTCGCGCACGGCATCGGTGCTGAGAGCGCGGCCGAACAGGGCTTCGGTCGCCGCGATCGCCACGGCGAGGTTGTGGGCTTGGTGTCGCCCGTGCACCGGCAGGAAGGTCCGCTCGTACCGTCCGTGCACGCCGGCGATGTCGAGCAGCCAGCCTCCGACGGCGCGCTCGGCGGCAACGACCCGGTACTCGGCACCCCACCTGTGCCACGTAGCCTCCTGCTCGGCGACCTTCCGTTCGGCGGCATCGAGCGCCTCCTCGGGGAGGTCGCCGGTCACGAGCGTGGCCCCCGGAGCGAGGATCGCCAGCTTCTCCGGCGCGATCGCGCCGATCGTGTCGCCGAGGACGTCGGCGTGTTCGATGCCGATCGTCGTGACCACGGCGACGTCTGCCCCCAGCACGTTGGTCGCGTCGAGCCGCCCGCCGAGGCCCGTCTCGACGACCATGACATCGACCGCACGTTCGACGAACCATGCGAAGGCGAGGGCGGTCGTCGCCTCGAAGTACGTGACGCCGTCGCCGGCCCGATCCTCATAGAGCTCGATGAGCGGTGCGAGCTCGGTGACCGCCTCGGCCAGCTCCTCTGCGGTCATCGCCGCTCCCCCAACCTCGTAGCGCTGCTCCAGCCGCTGCAGGTGCGGCGAGGTGAACACCCCGGCCTTGAGGCCGTGGGCGTTCAGCACGGCGCCCGACAGACGAGCGGTCGAACCCTTGCCGTTGGTGCCGGCGATATGGATGGCCGGCACAGCACGGTGTGGATCCCCCAGCACGTCCAGCACTCCCCGGATCCGGTCGAGCCCCGGCTTGACGCCGAGCCCGATCCGCCGGTCGAGGAACTCGAGAGCGGCTGTGTGATCCGTGGCTACCCCAGTTCCTCTGCCTGGGCGCGCAGCTTGGCGAGCCTTCCCGCCAGCTCGTCGGCCTTGGCGCGTTCCTTGGTGACCACGGCGTCGGGGGCCTTCGCGACGAAGTCCTCGTTGGCCAGCTTGGTCCGAGAAGCAGCGAGCAGGCGCTCGGTCTCTTCGACCGCCTTGGCCAGCCGGGCACGCTCGGCGTCCACATCGACGATCCCTTCGAGGGATATGAACGCCTGCACCGGCCCTGCGACCAGCCGGGTGTACCCGGCACGATCGGGCAGGTCGGCAGCCCGCTCCGGCGACACTCCTGCCAGGGACTCGAGCTGCGGCGCCCACCAGTCGGCGACGGCCTCGTCGGGATCGAACAGCACGACGTCGAGCGGGTGCCGAGGAGCCAGGCCGTGTTCGGCCCGGAACCGCCGCAGCCCGACCACGAGGTCCTGGAAGGTCACGAAGCCTTCCGGTTCCTCGTAGGGGGGAGGATCCGGCCAGTCGGCGGCCGCGAGCAGCCCGTCGCCCACCAGGTGTGACCACAACTCCTCGGTGACGTAGGGGATGACCGGGTGGAACATCTTGAGCAGGTCGCGCAGCACCACACCGAGCGTCTCCTTCATGGAGCCGAGGTCGCCGTTGCGGATCGGCGCCTTGGTGAGCTCGAGGAACCAGTCGAACACCTCCGACCAGGCGAAGGTGTAGAGCAGCCCGTATGCGTCGTTGAAGCGGTACTCGTCCAGCTGCGCGTCGAAGCGCCGGAACACCTCGTGGAGCCTCCCGAGGATCCACCGCTCCTCCGGACCCGG